>JBFFMB010000135.1:0-5408 GCA_041554455.1 Bacteroidales bacterium | reverse complement strand
ATTCCTTATATACTTTGATTTTATTCTCAACACCTAAAAAGACATCTTTAATCTTCAATAACTTAAACCGATTAGTCATTGATTCTGAACGACCACCCGAAATAATAAGAATCCGATAGCCCTTTTTGTTCGCCAACTGAAGCGCATAACCATCTTTAACATTTGCCGTTCGTAAAGGTTCTCCTGTTTTCATCAAGAAAACAACTCCATTGGTAAACACTCCATCATAATCAAAAACGAAGGTGTTTATTTTGCTCAATAGTTCTTTATAATTTTTCATCTTTGATGTTTTCTTTTTATTTGTTCGGTGATGAGTTTATATATTTTTTGGTATTCAGGATAGTTATTTAAAATTTCAATGTGTTCATCGATGATTTTTCGATCATTTCTTCGTGCCGGACCTGTTTGCGCTTCATGCGGAGCATGATCGTTTAATTTTTCAGCAGTTTCCTCAATCAAAGGTTTCAATAACTCAAATGACAAATCATTTTTAGTAAGAATATCTTCGGCAACAGCATACATATAATTTGTAAAATTACTGGCAAAAACCGCACTTACATGCAAAACTCTTCGTTGTTCTGTATTTATTTTTTGAATGTTTTCAGAAATGGTTTCAGCCAACCCTTGTAATAAATCGAGATTCTCCTCTGAATTAGCTTGAATAAAAATTGGAATTTTTTTAAACGAAAGACTTACTTCAATCGAAAAGGTTTGCAAAGGATAAAACACCCCATAATTTAAAAATTTGTTTAAGCTATCCATCAAACTAGTACCCGATGTGTGCACCACAAAACGATCACTTATATCAAGTTTTTTGACCACTTCTTCTAAGGCACTATCAGAAACACTCAAAATATAAAGATCCGCTTCGCGATTGATTTTTGTATAATCACTAGTGAAATCAACGCCAAGTTTTTCACCTAAAAGACTGGCACCCTCTTCTGATCGATTAACAATCTGCAAAATCTGTTTTCCTGCCAGATGCAATGCAATAGCCAAGCGAGTGGCGACATTGCCACTCCCGATAAAAACAACCGTATTGATTTGTGTCCTCTTTTCAATTTTTTAAATAGCGAAATTACAAATTTTATACGAAACTTTGAGACACCTACTAACACCTCTCTATAGCTGATTTCTAAAACATCTAGTCAATAATAATATATTCCCATTCTTAATTATGGAACAGACTAATTTTAGTATATTTGCTCTCCTATTTTCAGATTTAAAGAATTTAAAATATACGTAAATGAATACAGATTTTTTATCAAACAGGGTTAAGAATTTGTCTGAATCAGCAACCTTGAAAATGACTCAGAAGAGTCGTGAACTTAAAGAATTGGGACATGATGTTATTGCTCTCAGCATTGGAGAGCCTGACTTTAACACTCCTGAATCCATCAAAGAGGCTGCTATTAAAGCGATAAATGATAATCACACGCATTACACACCTGTTAATGGTTATGCAGCATTACTAAAAGCAGTGTGCCAAAAATTAAAAAGAGATAATGGGTTGGATTATGATCCCAATCAAATCATCATTTCGAATGGAGCTAAACAATCCATTGCTAATATTTTGTTTGCACTAGTAAATCCGGGAGATGAAGTTATCGTTCCTTCTCCATTTTGGGTTTCTTATCCTGAAATGGTAAAACTAGCTGATGGAACTATGATCGGCATTAAGGCCGGAGTTGAAAATGATTTTAAATTCACAGCTGCTCAATTAGAAGCTGCTATCACTGATAAAACAAAGATCCTCCTTTTTAGTTCTCCTTGCAATCCAACCGGAAGTGTTTATTCTAAAGAAGAATTAAAAGCCATTGCTGAGGTCGTAGCCAAACACAAAAACATCTTTATCATTTCTGATGAGATTTATGAGTTTATAAATTTCAAAGGAAATCATGAAAGCATTGCCCAGTTTGATTTTATTAAAGATCAAGTTATCATTGTGAATGGTGTTTCGAAAGGATATGCCATGACCGGATGGAGAATTGGGTATATCGCTGCTCCTACTTTTATTGCAAAAGCCTGTAATAAAATTCAAGGACAATATACTTCTGGAGCCAGTTCAATTTCTCAAATGGCAACCATTGAAGCTGTATTGACTGACCCAACATCTTCAGAAGAGATGCAAACGATGATTAAAACATTTAACGAACGCCGTGATTTGGTTTTGGAATTATTGAAAGACATTCCAAATATCAAAACCAACACCCCTGACGGTGCATTTTATGTTTTCCCAGATGTGAGTTATTATTTTGGGAAGAGCAATGGAAATATCAAGATAGAAAATGCAGCCGATATGTGCTTATACATTTTGGAGAAAAAGCTTGTTGCATTAGTTCCGGGTTGTGCTTTTGGAGATCCCAATTGTATCCGCATTTCATATGCTACATCCGACGACATTTTGATTGAAGCCATCAAACGACTAAAATCAGCCTTGGCTGAACTCAGCTAAAGAAAAAAGTTTTTAATAATTACCGTCATCCTGAAGCAATCTAAAGAAATCTTTGTTTGCTTTGGGATGACGGTATTTTTTTATTTGAAACTCTCATCTCAATTGTTTCACCGAAATAACTATTTTTGTTATTCAATCATAAATTATAGCTATGTTTTCAAAAAAGGATTTACATCAATTATTCGATTCCTTCAATAAACTTAAGATTATTATTGTGGGGGATATTATGGTTGACTCCTATATTTGGGGCTCCGTAGATCGAATCTCTCCCGAAGCTCCTGTTCCAGTTGTTATGGTGAAAGAAAGAGGCAATCGCTTAGGAGGCGCAGCTAATGTTGCGGTCAACGTAAAAGCTCTGGGAGCCGAACCTATTATTTGCTCTGTCATTGGTAAAGATGTGAAGGGCAAAGAACTGATTGAGTTAATGAAACATGACAATATGCCTACTCACGGCATTGTTAAAAGTAAAAACAGAACAACAACCACCAAATTCAGGGTGATAGGGAATAATGTTCAAATGCTGAGGGTGGATGAAGAAATCACCGACAATCTTAATAGCTCCGAAGAAGATCAACTGATTGAAATTGTATCAGGTATTTTACAAAACGAAGAAATTGATGCGATCATCTTTCAAGATTACAATAAAGGAATATTGACAAAGAATATTATTTCAGCAATCACAAAACTAGCAAATCAATATCAGGTCATTACGGCTGTTGATCCCAAGAAAAAGCATTTTGAAGAATTCAAAAATGTCACATTCTTCAAACCAAATTTAAAAGAATTACGCGAAGGCATTCAAGCTGAAGTGGATCCAACCAACAAACAAAGTCTTGAAGAAGCAGCTCTTGTTTTACACGAAAAACTAAATGCACGCATCATTATGACGACCTTATCAGAACGAGGTGTTTTTATCAGTGCAAAAAATAATGGAGGGAGTTTTTCAGCCTTGAGCTTACCTGCTCATATACGTTCAATTTCAGACGTATCAGGTGCCGGCGATACTGTTATTGCTGTAGCTACTTTATGTTTAGCTCTCAAACAAGAACCTAATTTTATTGCATCCATTTCGAATTTAGCCGGTGGGTTGGTTTGCGAATATGTAGGCGTTGTCCCCATCAAAAAAGAGAAATTATTGGAAGAAAGTCAAAAACTATTTACTAAATAAGCTAATCGATGCAGACACAATCAGGGGAAGGGAAAAAAGAAAATGTTCGAAAAATGTTCAACAATATTTCGGGGCATTATGATTTTCTGAATCATTTTCTTTCTTTCGGGATTGATATTCTTTGGCGGAAAAAGATGATCCGGAAAATGGGCAAATTTCAACCCAAAAGCATTCTTGATGTTGCCACAGGAACAGGCGATCTTGCCATTGAGGCTTTAAAACTGAAACCCCAAAAAATTGTTGGTCTTGATATTTCCGAAGGCATGCTTGATATTGGTCAAAAAAAATTGAACCGACGAAAACTCGACTCATACATCGACCTTCAATTAGGCGACAGCGAAAACATGCCATTCACGGATGAATCATTTGACGCTAGTATGGTGGCTTTTGGCGTTCGCAATTTCGGAACCCTCGATAAAGGCTTGGCTGAAATGTACCGCGTCCTTAAAAATGAGGGCTGGATTTGGGTTCTTGAATTCTCAAAACCAAAAAACTTCCCTATAAAACAATTGTATAATTTTTATTTCAAAAACATACTCCCATTAATTGGCAGAATTATCTCGAAAGATCAATCAGCCTACACTTACTTACCCGATTCGGTTCAAGAATTTCCTTCAGGAGAAAACTTCCTTGAACATTTAAAAAAGACAGGGTTTGGAGAACTAAAAATGTTTCCATTAAGTTTTGGCATTGCAACAATTTATTGCGGGAAAAAATAAATTATATTTACATTCGTTATCCATTAAAACAAAAATTCAATTGTTGAAAATTAAGCACATTTTTATAGTATGTATTGTTAGCCTATTGCTGCTTTCATCATCCGTGATTCAAGCTCAACAAGTAAAGCTAAGGCTTCAAGAACACGATCATCACCCCTATCACTTTGGATTTTTCGTGGCTATTAATCAAATGGATTTCAGCATAAAAACCAATGAGCAATTCATTGGAATAACCTATGATCCTTCCGAATATACGGATTTTGTGGGAGCAGATTTTGTTCAATTTTATGGCGTTAATAGTCAACCCAGCAAAGGATTCACGGTTGGCATCATCGGCAATTTAAAAATAACGCCCAATCTTGACTTGCGTTTTGTACCCTCTCTTTCCTTTGGAGAGCGGATATTAAATTATTCCATTTACAAATTTATCATTGGAGAAAATCCATCGCTTGTAAATATTACGAAACAAATTATCTCCACAAATGTTGATCTGCCTTTTATCATTAAATACAAATCAAAACGAGCAGGGAATTTCAGAGCTTACGTATTAAGCGGAGTTAAATTTACGATTGATATGGCTGCCAACTCAGATAAGAACAGACAACAAAATGAAGATTTTCTGAGGTTGAAAAGTAGCGATATCGCTTTCGAAGCAGGTGTTGGGTTTGACTATTATTTTGATTTTTTTAAATTTGGTGTTGAGATGAAAATGGGCTATGGAATCAATAATTTACTTGACACTGAAGGAAATATATATGCAGATGGAGTAAAGAGTCTTCACTCGAAAACATTTCAATTATCACTTACCTTTGAATAAATAATTTAAAGACATGGAAACAGACAACAAAAATCAATTATACAAAGATCTTGCCCATAAAGCCTGTTTAAAACAGGATGTGTATCTAAACACTTTAAAAACCTTTACCCTTGTCAAAGATGCGATTATAAGCGTAGAAAAAGATTTCCGAAAAGCTATAAAGAAAAGTAAACATGCGATTCCCTTTGAACATCGGAATAGGGGCGATTTTGAGGTCGAATTAAAATTTGCGGGTGATATTCTCATTTT
>JBFFMB010000134.1:0-5429 GCA_041554455.1 Bacteroidales bacterium | reverse complement strand
GGAAGTAAAATTAGGCATTGCTCCAGCTACTATTTCGCCTTATGTTATAAAACGAATTGGCGAATACGGAGCACGCGATTTGATGCTTACTGGAAAACGTTTTCTGGGGATGGATGCCGAAATTTATCGTCTTGCAAACAAATCACTTCCTGAAGATGAATTGGAAGACTATGTAGCAAAAACAATCAAATTTTTAATGACCAGCGGACCCGATGCGATGGCTGCCTGCAAACAATTAATCTATAATATCTCCAACACATTTGATTTTGAAGAATCCATAGATTATACCGCAAAATTAATTGCAGAATTGAGAGCCTCCAAAGAAGGTCAGGAAGGAATGGCTTCCTTTCTTGAAAAACGCAAACCAAATTGGGTAAAAGAATAAGAACATAAATCATTTTATATAATGGCTAAAAGAAAAATTAAATTCAGTCTGGTTTATCGCGATATGTGGCAATCGTCAGGTAAATATGTTCCGCGTATTGACCAACTGAAAAGAATCGCGCCGGTTATTATTGACATGGGTTGTTTCGACCGGGTTGAGACGAATGGAGGAGCCTTTGAACAGGTCAATTTATTGTATGGTGAAAATCCAAATACAGCCGTTCGTGAGTGGACTCAGCCTTTCAACGATGTAGGAATCAAAACACATATGCTCGAAAGAGCACTGAACGGAATCCGTATGTATCCCGTACCTGCTGATGTTCGCCGTTTAATGTATAAAGTTAAAAAAGCTCAGGGTACTGATATTTCTAGATCATTTTGTGGCTTGAACGATCACCGTAATTTGGAGCTTTCTATTAAATACGCTAAAGAAGCTGGGATGATTTCTCAAGCTTGTTTATGTATCACCTATTCAGAAATTCACACTGTTGAGTATTATCTGAATATGGTTGATCATTTAGTAGCTTATGGAGCTGACGAAATTTGCTTGAAAGATATGGCTGGAATTGGTCGTCCAGTTACACTTGGAAAAATTGTAAGAGGAATCAAAGAAAAATATCCACACATCATTGTACAATATCATGGTCATTCTGGCCCTGGATTATCAGTAGCTTCAATGCTTGAAGTTGCTCATGCAGGTGTTGACTATGTGGATGTTGCCATGGAGCCACTAAGTTGGGGAATGATACATCCTGACGTTATCACTATTCAAGCGATGCTAAAAGATGCTGGTTTCGATGTTCCTGAAATCAATATGAAAGCCTATATGCAAGCAAGGGCTCTCACCCAAGAGTTTATGGAAGATTTCCTCGGATATTTCATCAATCCAAAAAACATGCTCCTCTCATCGTTAATGGTGGGATCAGGTTTACCAGGAGGAATGATGGGCAGTTTGATGGCCGATTTAAAAGGGGTTCACGACGGAATTAATTATTCATTGAAAGTTAGTGGGCAAGATGAAATTAATGAAGATGAATTATTAGTAAAATTATTTGATGAGGTTGCTTACGTTTGGCCAAAATTAGGCTATCCACCCTTGGTCACTCCATTTAGCCAATATGTGAAGAATGTGGCTCTTCTAAATATCGTTGCATTATCCAAAGGAGAAGAGCGTTATTCAATGTTAGACGAAAACACCTGGAATATGATACTCGGTAAAGCGGGTAATTTACCAGGACCTTTAGCTCCCGAAATTGTTGAATTAGCGAAAAGCAAAGGACTAGAATTTTATACAGGAGTTCCTCAAGATGCTTATCCAGATGAACTCGATAAATATCGAAAAGAAATGAAAGAAAACGGCTGGGAAACTGGTCCGGATGATGAAGAACTTTTCGAATTAGCAATGCACGAAACCCAATATAGGGATTACAAATCGGGCATGGCCAAAGAACGATTTGAAGATGAAATCGAAAAAATGCGTTCAAAATCACAACAATCAAACAATTCTAAAACATCAGTTGCCGTGAAAGAAAAACAAGCACCAAATCGGAATAAGTATAGTAAAGATGAAGTAAAATATCCGGTAGCTATGGCTGGTTACTTGCTTTACACTTTGAATTCAGAGCTTACTAAAAAAGAGCCTTATTTAATTCCTGAACACAATGTGTGGAATGCCATTGGTTATTGGAGAAATTTAATGACCATTAAGCTGACATTCGATGAAAAAGAATTTGAAGTGAACATCAATAAAAATGAGGATGGTGGATACCAATTTGTGATTGAAGGTAAAAAGTTTGACCTCTCGTTAGATTATATCAACAAAGGTGAAGTTGATTTTAAAATTGGTGATGAGACCTATTTTGCAGCCATAACTTCTGCTGATGAAGGATCAAAAGTTACAATTAATGGATGCGATTTCTTACTAAGCAGAAACGATTTACTGGCCACCGATCATGATGCATCAGATAGTGATGACGTAGCTGCTACTGAAGAAACACATATTATTTCTCCACTTCCAGGAAGAGTTTTTAAACTCAACGTTAAAAAAGGAGATGAAGTAAAAAAAGGTGATCTAATTATGATTATTGAAGCCATGAAAATGGAAAATAATATCATAATCAAAAGAGATGCAGTCATCAGAAATATTTTGATCAAACAAGATCAAATGGTGGATGCCGGAATGCCTTTGATTGAAATTGAATAACACAATTTGAAATTTACTGATGTGTTGATGCGCTGAAGTAAATACTTATAAGTTTTTACAAAATCTGTTTGATGAGCTCTTACAAGCTATGTCATCGAACGAAGTGAGATGAATAACATGAGCGTAGCGAATGAATAACCATCGTATAACGCTTATTAAAATCAACCTTAAACTTAATTAAAACTCAAATTGTCATATAATTACTAACCTAATTTTCAGACTATGAACTTTGATTTAAGTGAAGAGCAACAAATGATTCGTGAAGCTGTTCGCGATTTTGCTGAGCTTGAAATTCGTCCTGTTGCCCAAGAACTAGATGAAAAGGCTGAATTCTCTATCGATCTTACCAAGAAAATGGGAGAACTCGGACTTTTTGGAATGTATCTACCCGAAAAATATGGCGGACAAGGTTTAGACACCTTATCATACATCATTGCTGTTGAAGAATTAGCGCGTGTTGACAGCTCTCAAGCGGCGACTTTAGCTGCCCATAACTCCTTAGGTATTGGCCCTCTTTATTATTACGGAACCGAAGAACAAAAAATGAAATATCTTCCCCAATTATGTACAGGGGAGTCTTTGTGGGGTTTCGGATTAACGGAAGCTACTGCCGGATCTGATTCACGCGGAACAAAAACAAAAGCATATATTGAAAACGGAGAATGGGTAATTAATGGGTCCAAAATATTTATTACAAACGGTGCATCCGAAATTTCGATCGGATCAACTGTTCAGGCGGTGAGTGATGAAGAAAATGGGCGCAAAGAGTTTACCTGCATCATTGTAGATAAAGGAACACCCGGATTTAAGCAAGTAGCCATGCATGGAAAAATGATGTGGCGTGCTTCAGATACGGCAGAGTTATATTTCGATGACTGCAAGGTTCCCGAAAGTCACTTATTAGGAAAAGTAGGTGAAGGGTCGAAAATTATGTTGAGCACTTTAGATAATGGCCGGCTATCCATTGCAGCTATGGGTCTTGGTTTAGCTCAAGGAGCTTTTGAATTGGCCTTGAATTATTCGCGCGAGCGTAAACAATTTGGGCAACCTATTAATAAATTCCAAATCAATGCCTTTAAATTGGCTGATATGGCAACGAAGATTGAGTTGGCTCGAAACTTATTATATAAAGCTTGTTGGTTAAAAGACAATAATAAAGCTTTTGCGAAAGAAGCAGCCATGTCGAAATTATATTGCTCTGAAATTGCCAAAGAAGTAGCTGATGAGGCCCTCCAATTACACGGTGGTTATGGTCTGATGAAAGATTACGATATCGAACGTTTTTATCGCGACCAACGCTTATTGCAAATTGGCGAAGGAACCTCTGAAATCCAACGTTTGGTAATTTCCAGATATATCGGCTGTTAATTTGATAATGGACTAATTTGGAAATGAGTTAATTTTAAAATTAGTTTTTTAAATTAACTCATTTCCAAATTTTCAAATTCTTTTCTTAAACAAATTAATGTTTAAATCATTATAAACATGGACTATAAAACCCTCTGGAAACCCAATCCCGAAAAAGCTGCTGCATCTCAAATGCAAGAGTTTCTCGAAATTATATCTAATAAACATCAACTAAAATCAGATGATTATAGCTCACTTCATCAATGGAGTGTGGAACATCCTAATCAATTTTGGGGCGAATTTTGGGATTATTCAAACATCAAATATTCGCAAGGGTTTAGTTCGGTGGTGGATGATTTTAAGAAAATGCCGGGAGCGAAATGGTTTGAGGGTGCTCGTTTAAATTATGCGGAGAATTTATTGCAAAGAAAGGATGATAAAATAGCCATTATCTTCCGAGGGGAAGCTGAGATAAAAAGAGCAATTTCATACAAAGATTTATACCAACAAGTTAGAAGAATAGCCGTTGGATTGCGGAAACTTGGCGTTCAAAAAAATGATCGGGTAGCCGGATTTATGCCTAATGTTCCTGAAACCATTATTGCCATGTTGGCGGTTTCATCCATAGGTGCCATTTGGAGCTCCTCTTCTCCTGACTTCGGAATTAAAGGGGTGCTAGATCGTTTCAGTCAGATAAAACCCAAAGTGATTTTTGCGGCAGATGGTTATTTTTTCAAAGGAAAAAAAATTGATTCTCAAGAAAAATTGAAAGGGATTTTAAGTGAACTCCCATCCATTGAGAAAGTAGTATTAGTAAATTATACTAACACTGTTGATACAGAACAATTTTCGAATGCCATAACCTTTGAAGATTTGGCTCAGACTACCGATGAAGAATTAATATTTGAACAATTACCTTTTGATCATCCGTTGTATATCATGTATTCATCGGGTACTACCGGACTGCCAAAAAGCATTGTTCATTCTGCTGGAGGAACATTGATTCAACATCTAAAAGAATTAAAATTGCATTGTGATCTGAACGAAAATGATGTGCATTTTTATTTCACCACCTGTGGATGGATGATGTGGAATTGGTTTGTGAGTTCATTGGCGATTGGTGCAACTATTGTTTGTTACGATGGAAATCCATTCTACCCAAATCCCGATGCTTTAATCCAAATGGCAAAAGAATTGGATATCTCCATTTTTGGTACGAGTGCAAAATACATCGCTATGCTCGAAAGTGAAGGCGTTATCCCCAAAGAAATTTCAGATTTTCCCAAATTAAAAGCTATACTTTCAACAGGCTCTCCCCTATCGGACGAAAGTTTTGAATATGTTTACCGTGATTGGAAATCGGATGTTCAACTATCATCCATCGCTGGAGGTACTGATATCGTTTCCTGTTTTGTTTTAGGAAACCCTTTATTGCCGGTCTATAAAGGCGAAATCCAATGCAAAGGCTTGGGAATGGATGTGGATAGTTTTAATG
>JBFFMB010000133.1:0-5448 GCA_041554455.1 Bacteroidales bacterium | reverse complement strand
TCTCATCAACAAAGCTTTCTGATTGAATGCTTTTTAATTCAAATTGCTTGATACTCTCAGCTGAGTTTTGCTTTTTCCCAAGATAAACAAAATAAAGATTTTGATGAAAAACGGGATTAAATCCAGCTATTTCTACCTCAGCTTTTCCTTGATTTAAATTAAAAAAAATAGGCTTGACAGCAGATGCGCATGCAATGTCGTAACCCGATCCACCAAAACTTTCTTGTAATAAACAATAAGGATCAAGCTTGAACCAATTTGCGATATTATTGATTAAAGTTGAACTACTACCCAAACCCCAATTTCTGTCGAAATTAATGCGACTATTTACGATAAAAGAGTGGTCTGACGAAAGAGTTGAAGGGTTCTGCTTAAAAGCAAGTTTAAGGATGTGTATAAGCTTATCAGCGACGAATCGATCGGATGTCTCAAGGAGTTCTAAATTAGGCAGAGAAAGAATTAATTCAAACCATAGTAAATCATTCTCATAGCTTTTCCAATAAAGCAAAGGCTTTGATTTTTCTTCTTTCGCTATAATTTGCAAATCTTGTCCAAAGCTTGAGGGAATAGCCAAAGCACGAGCCCCTTTCAGTACAAGGTATTCCCCGCTAATCAGTAATTTCCCATTGGAATAAAAATGCTGTTTTTGTAAACTCATAAAATATTATGATCGAAAGTCCTTGATGAATTCACTTACTTTTTGAAATGACACTTTTTTATCCTCAAAATAGATAGCTGCTTTTTGTTTTTCTTCTTCGGTCGCATTATAATGATTCAAAATATTAAAGAGGTGCATTTTCATATGCCCTTGCTGAATACCTTTTGTGATCAAAGATTTGATGGCCCCAAAATTATTGGCCAAACCTGTTGCAGCCACTATCATCATCAATTCTTCAGCATTAGGATTGCCCAACAATTCTAATGAACGTTTAGCCATAGGATGAAGAGTGGTTAGTCCGCCGACTGTTCCAAGTGCCAATGGAATTCGTAAAACATATTTGAATTTCTCATCTTTAATAAAAACTTTTGTCAAACTACGATACTTCCCTGAACGAGAAGCGTAGGTGTGTCCACAGGCTTCAATAGCACGAAAATCATTTCCAGTTGCTAAAGCCACTGAGTCAATCCCATTGAAAACCCCTTTATTATGAGTCGTTGCTCTATAGGTGTCGACATTAGCAATTTTCACAGCTTTATCAAATTTCCAGGCAAAAGCTTCAGGGCTCATATTAATGTCCGGCTGGTATAATTCATTTATATCGCATTCAACATAGGCTTCAACCAAACAGTTGGGTGTATAATTTGATAAGATCGACATAATCACCATGCAATCTTTCTCCCCATTTACAAAAGCATCATTTTCGGTAAAATAGTCTTTAAGCAAACTCGCAAATTCTTCTAAACATGAATTGATAAAATTAGCTCCCATCGAATCTTTGGTTTCAAAAGTTGCCTTAAGCTGGTAGTAGTTTTCCAATTCAAAAGTCATATCGATCAATTCGATATCGAGTATTCCTCCCCCGCGTTTTTCCATTCGAACGGTAATTGACTTTGTACCTTGTATAAGTTTTTCTTTTATGGCAGATATATGGGCTTTTAATTTTTCAGGTGCTCCATTCCACAGAAAATGTACTTGTCCAATTTTTTCAGTAGAAATAATTTTAGCTTTAAACCCACCTTTATCAGCCCAGAACTTGGCACTACTGGAAGCTGCAGCTACTACTGAACTTTCCTCAATGACCATCGGAACCATATATTTCTTCCCATTAATAAGCATATTTGGTGCAACACCATAAGGGAAAAAGAAATTAGAAATAGTGTTTTCACTAAACTCATCAAATAACTTTTGCTTTTTAGGGTCACTATGCCAAAAGGTTTGCAGTTCGGCTAAAGCATTCTCGGAATCCTCAAAATAGGAAGATACTAATTCTAACTTTTCTTGTTTATTTAACTTCGAAAATCCGTTGATAGGTTTCTTTGTTGGCATTAATTCAATCTTAAATTAAAAATAATTGCAAAGATACAGCTTTTTATATTAAGTGGATTGCTTCTAAATAATAGATTGTGGATTAATTGCTCGATTTAATACATGATAAATGAAATTATAAAAACAAGGTATCAGGCACTGTATTTGACCAAATATCAAAATCATTTAATATTTAAATTACTTTTGTTAACACTCAATGAATTATGAAATATTCAAAAAAACATCTGATGATGAATAAAAAAAATCAATTGAATAATTGCTTTCAAATAATAGCTGCTGTTTTTCTTCTAACGCTCCTATCTTGTGTTGATTCAGAAAATAAGGACATAAATTACAGAGAAGGTTTATCAACATTTGATGCTGGAGAATATCCAAATAAGAATATCACTGATGGACCATATATTTTTTATCAAGATGGAGAAACTATCCTAAAATGGATTGAAAAGGATGAGATAATTGAACATACAATCACTAAATCTAACTTTAAAATAATTGAACAAAATTTTGGATTTAAACTAAAACCAGAATGGGTGTCTCCAAATAATGAAGCAATTGATTATACACAAGAATTTACAAATATTGACAAGATAATTGCAATTAGCGACATCCACGGACAATACAAGCTTTTTGTTAAAATACTTAGAGAATACAATATCATTGATGAGAATAATAATTGGTGTTTTGGGAATGGTCATGTCATCATTGTAGGAGATATTTTAGATCGGGGACCCCAAGTAAACGAAGCATTATGGCTTGCCTTTAAGTTAGAAAATCAGGCCAAGGATAGTGGAGGAAAACTACACTATTTAATTGGAAATCATGAAGAAATGATTATTAATAAGGATGTCCGTTATATCAATGAAAAATATATTGCAACTACCAATAAAATGAATCTGGGGTATGAAAAGCTTTTTTCTGAGAATACACTTATGGGTCGTTGGTTGAGAACAAAGCCAGTTATTATTCAAATAAATGACATTTTGTTTGTTCATGCTGGCATATCTCCTGAGTTGGTTGAAAAGGGATTCACCGCTGAGCAGGTAAATAGGACTTTTTTGAATGACATCCTAGGTAAAACAAAAGATGAAACTAAACAAGATTCTGTCCTTCGTTTTTTAAGAGGTCGTAAAGGTCCAATATGGTACCGTGGTTATTTTAATGACACCCATTTAGATGAGATGAAAATTGATAGCATTTTAAATCACTTTAATAAAAAACATATTGTTGTTGGACACTCTTCACAACAAAGTATCGTTTCGCTATTTGGAAATCGGGTCTTTGGAGTTGATTCAAATATAAAAAATGGTAAATACGGAGAAGTTTTGATTTATGATAAAGGAGACTTCTTCAGAGGGACTATTAAAATGAGTGTTTCTTTATCTAAATAAAAAAAATGAAGCAATTATTTCTCAATGACCTTGCCTTTTTCAATGTCATTTTTATAAACAATGGTTCGATAGGGGAATGGGATCTCAATTCCTTCTTTATCAAATCGTTCTTTTACCGATTTCAATAAATCGCATTTCAAAACAAAAGCATTGTCGTTATTGCTTGTCCAAACATAGGCTTTTAAATTGATCGCAAAATCTGAATGTGAAATAACCCGAACAACAACAGAAGGAATTCCTTCTATTATCTCATTTTCATTTCTTACATCAATAAAATAAGGATGTTTTACAGCTTCATCTTTGATAATCTCTATGGCTTTATCTATACTCGAATCATAGCTAATACCAAACTCAATATGTTTTTTTATTTTTTCATCAGCAATGCTGCTGTTGATAATAATCTCATCACTTATTGTACTGTTTGGGATAATGATTCTGCGGTTTTCATAATCCCTTATTATTGTATGACGTAAAGTAATTTCTTCAACTATTCCTTTTTGATTACTTCCAAATTCAATAATATCATCTATTCGAAAGGGCTTAAAAATTAGTATGAATAATCCGCTAAAGATATTCGTAAAAGCTTTTTGCGAAGCAAGTCCAATAATGGCAACCAAAATCCCAGCACCTGCAAACATTGCATTCCCTAATGTGTTTAAATAAGGGATTTTTATAAATATGAATATGACAGCAAGGCTATAAATAATAAAGCTTACAGAATTTTTTAGAAAGGAAAAATTGGTGGGATTGGCATTGAGTTTTTTAGCATATTTGGTAATAAATAAACTCAGAGCTTTCCGCAAAAGGGTTGATAAAATAATGGCTGCAACCATTACTCCAACGATTAAAATTGCATAATTTATGTTTTCCCAATTTATATTTTCCACATTCATATTTTTCCAATTCATGTTTTAGCAATCTTTTAATTTGATGTTAAATATAAGATATTATCAAAACCATTTCTTCTTTTTGAAATAGAACAGCATAAATATAGCTGCAGTAATCATCACTCCCCACATAATAAAATAGCTGTATTTAAAGTGGAGTTCTGGTAAAAAATCAAAATTAGTTCCATAAATACCTGCGATAAACGTAAGAGGAATAAAAATGGCCGCAAATATAGTCAGTACTTTCATGACCTCGTTCATCCGATTACTCACACTGGTATGATAAATATTTAGATAATCGGACAAAATTTCACGATAGGTTAATAAGGTGTCAACACCATGTTCAACCAAATCATCTAGGTCTTTAATAAATGGCTTTGTTTTTTTATGAATAAGATCTGTTTCAACTTTTTTCAGTTTATTCATAATTTCTAATACTGGTCGCGTAACTTTCAAGAAGAAACTGATTTCTTTTTTGTAGGTATAGATTTCCTGTAATACCTCTTGGCTTGGGTTTTCAATAATATGTTCCTCTAAATCTTCAATTTGCTCACCCATTCGTTCAATAGCATAGATATAATTATCGACAATAGTATCCATTAAGGCATAAGCCAAATAATCACTCCCCTGTGTTCTAATCCTTCCCTTCATTTTTCGAATTCTATCTCGAACGGGCTCAAAAACATCACCGGGTTGTTCTTGGAATGTAATCACGAAATTTTCCCCTAAAATGAGACTGACTTGTTCAGAACTTATCTTTTTTAACTGATCATCATATTTGAGCATTTTCATTACTAGGAAAATATGATCGTCAAATTCTTCTAGCTTTGGACGTTGTCCTGTAAACAAAACATCTTCGAGCAAAAGAGAATGCATATCAAAATGTTCCCCGATTTGTTTAATCCAATCGACATCATGAATTCCATATAAATTAATCCATGTGACAGAATCGGTATGCTTATATTTAAAACATTCGGTAAGATCAGCTGGTTCAAACTCAGTTAGGGTATCCTTGTCATAGTCGATAACTGTAAGTCTGGGTTTGTCCATTTTTTGTTGACCAATAAAAATAAGAGAGCCTGGAACAGCCCCTTTGTTTTCAATTCGGTTTTTAAAAAATCTGGCCATAGTATTTAGTTTTGATGTTATTTTTAAAATCTTACATTCAGTCCAAAGCTAATCAAAT
>JBFFMB010000132.1:0-5450 GCA_041554455.1 Bacteroidales bacterium | reverse complement strand
TACCAAGTTCAGTCGTCATTTTTTTGGCGGTTTGATACATCTCCTCCATCAATTCATCAGCATCTACAACAGGTCCTTCTCTCGATTTCATTTTACCTTCTGGGAGCTCAACCATGCCATATGACAGGTGATATAAAATATCAGCCCATTGAAAACCTAGCTTTTTAAGAATAATTTTAAGTACATCAAAATGATAGTTCTGCTCATTTCCTACTACATACATCAGCTTCTCCGCTTTGAAATCATCATAGCGTAATTTAGCTGTTCCTAAATCCTGAGTCATATAAACAGATGTTCCGTCAGCACGCAATAAGAGTTTTTCATCCAAGCCCTCATCTTTCAAATCAGCCCACACAGAACCATCATCTTTCTTAAATAAGAATCCTTTTTTTAATCCTTCTTTAACAATAGATTTCCCCAATAAATAGGTTTGTGATTCGTGATAGGTTTTTTCGAACTCTACTCCCATGCGTTTATAGGTTTTTTCAAAACCAGCATACACCCATGAATTCATGGTCTTCCAAAGCTTTTTGACTTCTTTATCACCATCTTCCCACTTCTTCAACATTTGCTGAGCTTCGAGCAAAAGTGGAGATTTTTTTTCCGCCTCCTCTTTTTCTATTCCAGAAGCAATCAACTTCTGAACGGCTTCTTTATTTTTCTTGTCAAATAAAACATAAAAATCGCCTACCAATTTATCTCCTTTTTTCCGTGCACTTTGAGGAGTTACATCATTCCCCCATTTTTGCCAAGCCAACATTGATTTACAAATATGGATTCCTCGATCGTTAACCAAGTTTACACGTTGAACATTAAGTCCATTTGCTTTTAAAATATTTGCAACAGCTATCCCCAGTAAATTATTTCGAACATGACCTAAATGCAAAGGTTTATTAGTATTAGGAGAAGAAAACTCAATCACAGTAGGAAATTCAGACGCTTCTTTCATAAATCCAAAATCAACATCCAATTGATGGTTCTGATAAAAATCGAGCCAATATTTATCTTTAATAACTAGATTTAAAAAGCCTTTAATAACATTGAATTTATCAACGAAAGCTACTTTTTCAAGTAAATATTCCCCCAGTATGTTAGCCGTTTCTTCAGGTGATTTTTTGGAAAATCGCAGCAATGGAAACACAACCAATGTAAAATCTCCCTCAAAATCTTTAAGCGTTTTCTGCAATTGTAATTGCTTTTTATCTACCTCTGCACCAAAAACTTTGTTAAAAGCCCGATGAATCTCCTCAATGAGTAATTGCTCGATCATACATTTTATATTAAGATGCAAAAGTACGGCAAAAGATTGGAAGATGAAAAAAAAAGAGGCGACTATAGTCGCCTCCAATATCAATCACACAAATCCAAAAAATCTAATCTTGTAGTTTCATTTCCAATATTTTACGAAAATCTTTAATACGACCTGTCAATTTTCTATTTTCAGGATATTTTAAATCGTAGAAAATATTTACATAATGCGATAAGCGAGCTTTTAAATCTTTACGTGATACGAGATCATGAATTTTTCCAGTTTCGTAAAGGCTATCGGTAATAACAATCTTAGGATCCACTTCAAATCCTGCACCCGTAACTACACGAGGACCTGCGAATTCAACTAGGCCTCCTTTTTCACCAATCATAATATCGCCTTGTGTAACATAACTAGCATAAGCCCCTCCGGTAGTAGGCCCAATGATGACAGAAACATATAAAACGCCTGCTTTTTTAAGATCTAAAAGGACCATATTCATTTTTGCCATTTGGGCAAGCGACATCGGTCCTTCATTCATCCTTGCACCTCCTGAAGAACAGATAGAAATGAATGGATAATTATGCTTAATACTATAATCAACCGCTCTGCAGAATTTCTCTCCGAAAGCAGCACCAAACGATCCTCCAAAAAAACTTAAATCAGTAATGGCAACAACAACATCATTCCCATCCAATTTGGCTTTACCTGTTACAAGTCCTTCTTTTGAAAAACATTTCTCTTCCATTTTTTCAAGTGAAGATTTATATTTTCCAAAGAAATAACGCTCATTATCGATCAGTTTTCGAATCGTTAAATCAGCTTCTATTTCGAGGAATGTATCCTTATCACAAATTTTATCAATCTGATCCTCTACTTTAATGTTCGCTCCTTTACCACAGGTTGGGCAGGCATAAAAATTATTTTTATAATCTTCGTAAGGGATAAAACCACAACCGCCGGCAACACTAAATTTTCCAAGATCTGCATCCCAACCTTTTTCACACTTTACCAATTCAACACCATTCAAATCATCTTGATGAAGATTTGCTTGTATGATATGTAAGGTATGAAAATCTTCACGTTCAACATCAACCATTGGAATGTTAAAAGGAACCACACGTTTTATTTTACGCTTCCAAAGTTTATCTTTTTCAACATTAAATTGACCATAGTTTAACACCTTTTCGCGACGAGCTTCTACAAGCTTAGGGATGATTTTGGAAAATGGTTTCTTACCTCCTTTTGACCACTCCTTCAACGTCTTAATAAGATTTTCTTTGATAATACCAATTGTAAATTCGTAATTTATATGAGCTCCTTGTTTTGGTTCCGGAAGGATTTCATCAATCATTCCAATTTCTTTCAAATGATCAGCACCAGGACGCAACATATCTAGAGCATCACCAAGAGTATCTTCAATATTTTCACCCTCTGATAAGCGTTTATGGAAAATGATACGGCTACAGCTTTCAGGTGCGATAACAGAGTAAAGAGCATTTTCAAACATAAAACTTTTATCTGCTGTTTGAAGAGCCAAAGCTCCACCACTACCTCCTTCACCAATCACAAAAGAAACCGTTGGCGTTTTAACTCCACCATAACGACTAATACAATCCGAAATCAAAAACGATTGTCCGATTAATTCGGACTCCATGGAAGTATCGCCACCAAATGTATCGATAAAAGAAACGACTGGAGTTTCAGTCTTTTCGGCTTCATCTAGCATCTGTAGAGTAAATGAAAATCCTTTAGCAGTCAACATTCCTGTTGCTTTGCTCTCTTTTCCTTTACGGCGTTTTTCCTGACCAAGAATAATACATTCAAAACCATCAACAATAGCCCTCGCTGCTATTAAGGATGGATCAGGAGATTCATAATAACGAATACTTTCAAAAACACCTTCAATAACATCTGAACTTCTAATCCTTTCGGGGTGACGAATTAAATCATATCTTTCTTTATAATCTCTACGGGGTGAGTATTCAATTTTCTTCATGGCTTGATATTAGGTTAATCCATAAACTGTATTAGTTGAATTTTCAATTTTTCAGCTAATTTTGATTTAATGATTTTCTAAAAAATCAACTATCCAATTGAAAAAACGAGGCAAGATAATAAAAATTGTGTATTAAAAAAGTTTTCGAATTTTTATTACACAATTCAAAATCAAATCATCTGCTCATAAACTTTATAAGACAATTATCTAACAAACAATTGCGAAGATTTAATAAAATATATTTTCAGTTGACTAATATTTTAATTTATTTTGTATCTAATTAATAAAATCAATAATGGGGCAAATTCAACTCAATCATCATGAAATATCACAAAACAAATGCACCTTCCCAATATATATAATATGTGATGATATCCGTTCGCCCGAAAATGCTGGAATGATTTTTAGAGTATCCGAGGCCTTTGGTGTCCAAAAGATTTATTTTTCAAGTACTAGTCCTAAGACAGATAATACCAGATTAAAACGAGCTGCACGAAGCACTCAGCAATCCGTTGAAAATGAGTACTCAGAAAATTTAGAAGAGATCATTATTCAGTTGAAAAAAGATGGATTTAATGTAATAGGGATAGAAATAACCAACACAAGTAAATCAATAAATGAAATAAAATTTCCATTAGATGAAAAAATTGCATTGGTTGTTGGCGCAGAAAGAAATGGTATTTCCCAACAAAATTTAGAATTACTTGATTTTTGCGTGCATATACCTATGTATGGGAATAACTCTTCAATAAATGTTGTTAATGCACTAGCCATTACTCTTTATGAGGTATCACGTCAACTAAAAATAGGGTGATTAGCTATTAAGTAGTCTTATATAAAAATAAATATATGAAATCGTTCATCTTTAGTATTTTATTTGTTTCAGCACCATTTTTTGTGTCCTCCCAAACATATAATACAAGCATCAATACGTTAATGGCCACAGTGAATATTGATAGTTTAACCAAATATGTCAATGATCTTTCAGGCGAAAACACGGTGATGATTAATCAAAATTTAAGTACAATCACTCACCGCACCGACCTAATGGGGAATGATTTAGCAACAAATTACATCATAGAGACGCTCCTCAAAACAGGTTTGACCGTTGAGAGCGACAACTATAATGCATTAGGAAAAAATGTTATCGCCATTCAACCTGGTAGCACTCATCCCGAAATTTTTTATGTCATATCAGCTCATTATGATGCCATACCAAATCATGCAGCAGATGATAATGCAAGTGGTACAGCAAGCGTTTTAGAGGTCGCTCGTATTCTGAGCAATTATAATTTTTCATATTCAATCATTTATGCTTTATGGGATCAAGAAGAAATTGGTTTAATTGGAAGCAGAGATTGGGCAAAAGATGCCAGAGACGAAAATGTTACTATTAATGGGATTATTAATCTTGATATGATCGGGTATAACAAAACATCCAATAATCGATTTGATATATATACAGGTAATTATGCAAATTCCATAAATTTGTCACAACAGATTACTAATTTTTGTAGTGTTTATAATCTATCGCTTACCCCATTTGTTATTAATTCATCAACTCTTAGTGATCAAGTGGCCTTTTGGGAAAAAGATTACAGTGCTGTTTTATTAATTGAACCCACTGAAGATGGGTTGTTTAATCCATATTATCATACAAGCCTTGATCGTATTGATAAATTTAACATGGGGTTTTTCCACGAAATGTCCAAATTAGGACTTGGAGTAATAGCCGATCTTGCTTCAATAGAAAATGTTACTTCAACTGAAGAACTTGACATACAAGATTCTTTTCGATTTACAGTTTATCCAAATCCTGTAAAAGACAATGGCTATATAAAACTTTCATTATCAGAACACAGTTCCATAAAAATTGACATTTTGACCATCACAGGAATTACCTTAAAATCAATAACCGATGAATTCCTAGCTTCTGGGGATCACTTATTCAACATCCCAGATAATCTCAGCGCTGGTGTTTATCTTGTCAGATTACAAACAGATTTTGGATCTCAATACAAAAAACTAATCATATTGAAATAAAAAAAGGAGGCTAAGCCTCCTCTGTTTTAAAGTGAAAATCGATAGCTAAATTTGATCAGGAAGATATCCCGGCTGATCTTGCAAATAAAGCAGAAGAATTACGCAACGAATTGATTGAAAAGGTTGCAGAAAGCGATGACGAGTTATTGGAAAAATATT
>JBFFMB010000131.1:0-5454 GCA_041554455.1 Bacteroidales bacterium | reverse complement strand
GCGTTCAGCCAATTGTTTATCCCGTTCAATAAAAAATGCAAATTTTTGAACGGAATCTCTTTTTTGATTAGCATAGACATAATTAATGATAGCAGATCTTACCTTGAACGAACTATCTGTTAATATATTAAATGCTCTGTAAATCAAATATTCAAGGATAATGTTTTGTTCATTTACAGATGCTCTTTGACAATGAGTTACAAGTTTAATGGCTTGCTGTCCTTCGAACATACTATTTGAAGTCCCTTCACTGTCAAATCGTAAACGTAGGGGTGAAAACTTACAAATTTCAACATCACGGCGTGCCTTACCTCGTGTTCTGATTTTTATCGCAAGATTTCTATTAAGACCATCATTGTCCAGAAAACTTATTTTTGCGGGAAAATACGTAGAATCATCCATGAGCGCGAATACGGTTTCAAATTCAGCTTCCAATCTTAGATTGATTATTTCATGCGATTGAAATAAAGGCATTACTTTACCAGCTATTTTATTCTGAGCATTAACTTTGTTGTTAGAAAATGGATAAATCAAAATAATAAAGTATAGAATCGTATTCATTCTATTCTTTAAATTGATATTTTTGAAAAATCGAATTTTCATGATATGAAACAATCTATTTAAGTACATTAATACTATAAAGATAATAACTGTTTACATCAAAAGTAATAATATTAAGAAAATCCTATAATTTTTTTTACTTTAGTAGAGAAATCTATAATTTACTATGTCTATAATTGATGATCATATACTAACTGAATCGGAAAAGTTTGTTTCTGAGCTTTTAGCTGAAAAATTACCGAGAAATTGTTTTTATCATAATTTTAATCATGCTTTAATGGTTAAAAAGTATGCTGAAATTATTGGAGAAAACTGTAATCTTACTGCTGAGGAAATGAACATTCTTCGCTTTTGTGCTTTATTTCATGATGTTGGATTTGTTAATTCCTTTGATCAACATGTTGAAGAAAGTGTTAAGATTGCCTCTGAATTTCTAATCCAACAGCATTTCGACACCCAAACAATACATAAAGTTTCAGAAATTATTTTGGCTACCCAATTACCTCAATCCCCGAAGGATAAAATCGCTGAAATTTTATGTGATGCTGATCTAATGTATATCGCCTCTGAAAATTGCTATGAGCAATTTGAATTGATGTATGAAGAAACAAAAATGAGGAAGGATGAGTTTAGTAATCGTACGATATTTGAATTAGATTCCATTCGCTTTTTCGCAGAACATAGTTATTTTACCGACTATGGTAAGACTGTTCTTCAACCAAAAAAGGAAGACGCTTCATCGCGCATACTTGAACGAATGAAACGCCGTGAATTGAAACGAAATAAAAAGGAATCACCCAATAAAAATAAGGCTTCTTATTCAAGAGGGGTGGAGACTTTATTCCGATTAACAGCTCGTAATCAAATCAATCTTAATTCGATAGCCGATAATAAATCAAATATTTTGATTTCTGTAAATGCGATTATTATTTCCATTATCATTACAATGCTTGTTGGGAATCTAGGCAGTGTTACAAACAATATTGTCCCGGCCATTATATTTTTGGTCATTAGTTTAATCACGATTGTATTGGCTATTTTGTCAACTCGACCCAATGTGAAATGGGGTAATCATACAGCAGAAGATGTTAAACAAAATAAAGTGGATTTGACGTTTTTTGGCGATTTCATTAATATGGATTATGATGATTATTTGAAAGCCGTCAATCTTATGATCAAAAATGACGAACGACTTTATTCTACAATGATTCGGAATCAATACTCATTGGGTAAAATATTGGCTAAAAAATTTAGATTGATTAAAATAGCATACAATGTTTTTATGATTGGCATCATTATCACTGTTGTCGCATTCATGATTACCTTTATAATGGCTAATTAATTGCAATGATTTTTGTTTTAAGAACAAATCAACCATGAATCTAAATGCAGAAAAACTTCAATTATTAAACGATAAAATCAGTTTGATTATTGATTCAGCCATTAGTCTTGAAAATGAATACAAGGATGAGATCTCCCAAGTTCATCCTAATTATTCGAAGAGCGCATTGAATTTGATTCATTATATGGCTCTTAGGAGTTTTGAGTTGGATGAGATTCAAGAAGAACTTCGTTGTATGGGACTCCCCGCTCTTGACAATGTTGAAGGACATGTCATGAGAAGCTTACTGGCTATCAAAACGATCTTAAATTATCTGAGAAATAAGCCTATAAACGAAAAAAGAAAAGGGACCATTTCAATTAAAAAATCATCCAAAATATTGACCGAAAATACGAAAGCCTTATTTGGGTTTAAAACCAAAAAAAGGCGCACTCGGATTATGGTTACCATGCCTAATACTGCTGCAGAAGATAAAACTTTAGTGAATGACCTGTTAATTAATGGGATGAATAGTGCTCGTATCAATTGTGCTCATGATGATGAAGAGATGTGGGCGAAGATGATAGATAATATTCATGAATGCTGTATAGCACATCATAGACAATGTAAAATTATGATGGATTTGGGGGGGCCAAAACTCCGCACAGGTGCGATGAAAACGGGACCAGAAGTTATTCACATTAAACCCCTATTTGATAATTTGGGAATACTAGTGAAACCTGCTCTTATTTGGTTGGCTCCAGCTACTATTGAACCCCCAAGAGCGATTGCTGATGCCATCATTCCCATCGAAAAAGAATGGCTCGATTTATCGAAAAAAGGGGATAAACTAAAATTTACGGACACTCGAGGAAATCATATTAGTATTGATATTATTAACCGAGAAGGTGATGGCCGATGGGCACATTGTTTTGATCATGCTTATATTACTTCGGGAACTCCTTTTTCTTTAATAAAGAAAAAAAAGGAAGTTGTGAAAGTAATTGAAATTGGTGAATTCATTGCGGTTGAGAATTTTATTCCCATTCAAATTGGCGAAAAATTCATCCTTCATAAAGATCCAATTCCAGGTGAAGCTGCAAGCTTTGATGAAAAGGGGAATTTGATCAAATTGCCTCATATTTCCTGTTCGTTACCCGAAGTTTTCAAGGAATTAAAAGTAGGCGAAGCCATTATGTTTGATGATGGAAATGTGGAAGCTGTGATTGAGAATATTCAAGAAAGTGAAGTCTTGGTGAGAGTTACGCATACTAAATCACGCGGAGGAAAAATACGGCAAGACAAAGGAATTAATTTACCTGAAAGCAATCTAAGTATAAATGGATTAACTGCCAAGGATAAGGAAGATCTCCCTTTTATTGCGAAATGGGCTGATGCTGTTAATTTTTCCTTTGTGAATACAGTGGATGATGTGCAGGAGTTGATGGATGAATTGAAAAAATTGGACGCCCAAATAGGAATTATATTAAAAATTGAAACCCGAAAAGGCTATAACAATTTGCCGAAAATTTTGCTGCGAGCCATGCAAAGCTATCCCATAGGTGTGATGATTGCTCGTGGAGATTTGGCCATAGAAATTGGTTGGCGAGATGTAGCCACTATACAAGAAGAAATACTCCGCATTTGTGAAGCAGCGCATGTGCCCGATATTTTGGCCACTCAAGTATTAGAGAGTATGGCTAAAAAAGGAACACCTTCAAGAGCAGAAATCACCGATGCTGCCTTTGCTCAAAGAGCGGAATGTGTGATGCTGAATAAAGGCTATCATATTATAAAGGCTGTAAAACTTCTTGATTGGATATTGAAAAAAATGCAAAGTTTCCAGAAAAAACGGGAAACCATACTTTCAAAATTAGATCATGCTAATAATTTGAGTTTGAAATAGGATGTGTGATTTGATTTAAGGTTTAATCGTCCTTAATACAACGAACAGAATGACCTAAAATATAGTCTGATACAATACTGTAAGTAGCTTCAGAATCATAATTGATGCCCCATACATACATTGTATTTAGATTAGATTGAGGAGAGCTTGTCCACCATCGGCTTATCCCTCCAAGAGATTTAAATCCATCATAAGAAATCCGGCCCCCTGCTAATGCTGAGAAACCACTTTCGTTGGTAGCTCCTGTATTGGGGCTGCTCCAATGTGTAGTGCCAGCTTCTTTTAATTTTCCTCCAGCAACACTCTTACCCCCAAGATAATTAAAGAGTGATAACCACTGATTATAATTAGGGACATGCCAACCTGTGGGGCATAATTTGCCTGATTTTGCCGCTGCCATGCTATATAATTTACCATAGATATTAGCAATAGAATCATTATTATTATAATGGCAGTAGGCTAGATCACTATGAGAGAGCCAGTTTGTTTGTGTAGTGTTTATATACGATAAAGCTCCACCATCTCTAGTCTGGGTGGTTTTTAGATTTTCAGCCATCCAGCACTGATTGCCGATTTTAACGGTCCTATACGTATTGCCATCAATGTCTGTAACGCTTGGTGCATCTGGACAAGGTATATTCATAACATAGGTATCTGTATTTGAATAAAATTTCCAGATTGGTCCTCCAATAGGATTATTATGATTGTCTTTAGCTATTATTTTCCAGTAATAGCTTGTTTTAGGTAGCAAAATTCCAGTGTTAAAACTATTATCTGTTAAATTTCTTGCGTATAATGCAGGAAGAGAATCACTGCCAAAATAAAGGTCGTACGTTAATAGATCACCTTCTGGATCGCTACAAGTCCATTGTAAAATGGTTTCTGTTGTATTCACACTACCATTATGAGCAGGAACTGGATTTGAAGGAATGCTAGGTAATTGATTGGAATCCGCATTTTCATCCAACAAACAACGCACCGAATAACCAAATCCATCAAGAAAATTTGGTAATCTTGTAGTAGTTGATAGAGTACTATGCCTACTTATATCAAAACTACCTGGTATACTATAATTACCTTCTTTCTTTGTAAACCAAAATGAAGCACTACTATATTGGCTTTCTATAAATTCCCCGTGATGCGTTTCCACTAAATTGATAACCACATATGTATATCGCATTCCACCTGGAAGTGCTGAAAATCCATAATCATCTGTTCCATTGTCATAGTAAGAATTTTCCCATCCGGTTCGAGCTTTCAAATAAATAGCACTGTCACTATTTTTACCCTTCGATTCAATAAAATCTAAAAGTTCATTCCAATCATCATTACTAGGCAATTTCCATCCTTTAGGAGCTACATTTTTTGCAAGGCTAAAATTGTATAATACACCATATAAATCTTCGTTGTTCGGATCATTATTAAAATAACACCACGCATGATCAGCAACTGTGCTAGTCCACTTTGAATTAGATAAAACCTGTTGCCCCAATCCTGTATAAGCTAAGTTTTCGGCCATCCATGTCTGATTTCCAATTTTTACTGTTTGGTAAGTTTTCCCATCTCTGCTATCAGTAAAAGAGCCTTTAATAATAGGATCATCTTCAATAATAGGATTATCTTTTTTACAGGCGATTAAAAACAAAAAACCGATCAATACTAATTG
>JBFFMB010000130.1:0-5456 GCA_041554455.1 Bacteroidales bacterium | reverse complement strand
TTCTCTTTGGAGGGTGCCCCGCAATGGGTAAAGACCTTTTCCCAGTTTTTGCCGCTGACTCACTTGCTTCAAGCGGCACGCAAGGTAATGAACGATGGGGCAACCCTGATCGAAGTAAGTAGCGAGTGCCTGTACATGCTCGGCATAAGCCTGTTCTGCTTAATCCTTGGCGCAGCTTTTTTTTCGTGGAATAAATGAGAAAAAGTTTAATTCGATTCTGACTCCAATTAACACATTATTGTAGCACGTCACAAGGTGTGGACTCAAAGTTCGCAAGGTTTGGATTTCACTTCTGCAACTTGGCGATTGCTTTGAAAAAACTTTCAATTAGATTCTTGATTTTGCCTAGGCTTAACCAGCCTTCAGTCCCCTCCCCAATCCTAAAAGGAGTGGATAACCACTGGCAATCTTAAAATGCTTTTAGTACCCAGTTTAATTGCGAAGAGATAAGATCTCCAATTGCATTTATCTGGGTTTTAACTGTAGATCATTCGATCTCTTTGCGGAATGAAGTCCTTGATTTTGAAAAAATAACATTTGTTACATACACTCCTAACAATGGAAGAATAAGTCCTGATACTGCGTATGCCCACCTACAATATTGATTTGTTTCTTTGATAAATGGAAACGAAGAGAGAAAATCTAATGAGAGATTTTGTGAAAAAATTATAAAAATACTAACCGTTTTAAAAGCCAGGAAATGTAGCGCAAGGATTGCCATAGTATTTCTTCCCGCAAATTGAACTAATGCTATATTTCTAAAGTTTTCACATTTTTTTGAGAGATATAAATTTAGATAAATTCCAGTAACGCCACATATTAAAATAAACGGTGGATTAATATATTTTCTTTGAACGATTGAAGGGAGTCCATATTTTGAACAAACAAATAATGTGAGAAATGCCGCTAATGCAAAAAAAATATTCATAGAAATTTTGGTTTCATATTTTTTATATAAATATCCAAAATAATAGAAAATCATCAAAACAAATGAAATGTCTAAATATAGTGGCAACCTATAATTTTTGAAGGATAAAAAATTTCCAAATAGAAAAAATGATATTATTAATAAAAAACGAATATACTCAATATTTTTGATTGTTTGGTTGAAAGAAGCAATTTTTTGTAACGCTATATTGATAAAACAGAACAGAATTGAAATTACAAATAGAGAAGAAACAAACCACATAGCACCTGCCATTAGTCCTATCGGGTCAAGAGTTACTATTCGCAAGAAATAATGACCAAATTTTGTATAAGGTATGTACATATTTTCTCTGTAAATACCTACGTAAACAAACAAGTTGTTGAGGATAAGGAACAAAGAGCAATAACTTACAAATGGAATATATAATGATTTTATACGATTGCGTATAAATCTTAACGGTTTCTCAGAGTATACTTCTTTGTAAAAATATCCTGAGATGAAAATGAACATTTGCAAGAAGAATAGTACTACAAATATGTTAATTTTTTTTATACCTGAATGCCAAATTAGTAGGTACACAATACCAAAAAATTTCATGTAATTCATGTAAAGTACTTCTTTGCTTTTCTTAATAGGCATTGATTCTCCGCTAGAGATTTCCTTTAAACAGAAGAGGTTTCTCCCTGTTCTCTTTAAACAATTTTATCTTAAAACAACAATCCCCAAACTAAATATCTGTATAAACAAAACTATACAGGTGATCAAATGAGCAGAGATAGCAAGGTGTTCTATGGTGTAAGGTTGAATGAACAACCTTTGGAAATGTTGAAACTTTATCAAAAAGCACATCATTAGATCAAGAAAATATATTGTATTCAGATGGGATGATTTGATTAGAAAATAAGAGAATTGTAAGTATACGTAACAATGGGTTTTGACGATTTTTTAAATGTCCTTGATACGTATACTTACAGAGTATACGCCCGCTTCGCTAACCAATAAATTGGTTCGTATACTCGCAGACAATCTTAACCTGAGGGGTTTTACAGTTTTGTTGAGATTTGCACTGCACTGGCATTATCAACATCGCTATTTCTCATCCAGTACATTCCTGACAACAGCGGCTAAACTTTTTCTATCTAATGGTTTAATGCAAAATGCTTTAATCCCGATTTTTTTGGCGGTTTTTTCAGAGATTTTCTTGCTAAAACCTGTACAGAGAATAATTGGAATGTCGTGCCTGATTTTTAAAAGTTCTTCAGACAATTCGTATCCAGATATATTCGGCATAGATTGGTCGGTTATCACAAGGTCAAATGCATCGGGGTCTGATTGGAAGATTTCTAGGGCATGATTACTACTGGTTGTAGCAGTAACCTGATAGCCTTGCCTTTCAAGAATTTTTTGCCCCATATCTGCTAACATTACTTCATCATCGACAAAAAGAATTTTTTCGTCCCCTTTGGGATTGTCTTCTATTGGGTTTGAGGTTTCCTGAACTCCAACCTCCTCAACAACCGGGAAATATATTGTAAAAGTAGTCCCTTCACCTAATTCACTATCAACTTCAATGAATCCTTTATGATTTTTTACAATGCCAAGAACTATTGACAGGCCCATTCCGGTGCCTTCATCAATTTCTTTAGTTGTGTAAAAAGGATCAAATATTCGTTCTTGGCTCTCTTTATCAATGCCTTTGCCGGTATCCTTGACTTTGATTTTTAAGTGCTGTCCGGGGTTTAAACCAGAACGGTGTTCAATATATTGGGCATCAAGGTCAACCAAATCTACCGTAACTTCTAAAGTTCCTTTCTCTTCCATTGCATGCACTGCATTGGAAAAAAGATTCATCAACAACTGGTGGATTTGGGTTGCGTCAGCAATAATATTACAACTATCATTGCAGACGTTCTGAACAATGCTGATTGTTGTGGGGATGGTTGAACGAAGAAGCTTCAGGGATTCTTTAATAATTGGACAAGGTTGTATCGGTGATAATTGCTGCTCGGATTGACGACTAAAAGTAAGGATTTGTTTGACAAGGTCTTTGGCCCTGTTAGAAGCCTTAATTACTTGATCAATATTGTATCTCGCATTATTGCCAGTAGGGATATCATCTTTGGCCATATCGGCATTGCCAAGAATTATAGCTAAGATGTTGTTAAAATCATGAGCAATGCCACCTGCCATGGTTCCTATGGCTTCCATCTTATACGCTTGTCGGAGTTGTTTTTCAAGTTCTGCTTTTTCTTCTTCGTTCCTTTTCCGTTGAGTAATATCTCGAATGATCCCAAGGTAGCCGATTGAGTTTTGGGTAGAGTCTTTAACATGAATGCCAAGGGTTTCCCCTGTAAAGACAGCGCCGTCCTTTCTCCTGTAATCAACTTCGTATACAGGGTTGTCTATCGTTGCTCTTTTGCGAAATCGCTCTTTTCCTTTTTGTTGAAAGTCGTCAGGGTTTGCATAAAAAAACTTAGTTTCCTTACCTTTCACTTCTTCGAGATCGTAACCAAGAGTTGAAGTAAAAGCTGGGTTTATCATTAAAATTCTACGATCTAAATCAGTAAAAACAATAGCATCTGTTATTGAATTAAAGATAGCGGAAAACTGAGCTTGTCTTTTAGCAAGTTCTAATTCAGCCTTTTTTTGTGGTGTTATATCTTGTATTGTGCCATGCATTTTGATTGGGTGGCCTTCTTTATCAAAATCCAATCGTCCCATTCCATGAACCCAAAGTTCTGCTTGGTCATTATTTCTAATGATTCGATACTGCTTATCAAATTTAACACCTTGTGCTACAACCTCTTTGGTAAAATGATTGACCATCATTTGACGATCATCTGGATGAATTAGGGAAGCCCATCCTTCTATTGAACGTTCGAATTTTTCATCTATCCCAAACACCGAATCTAATATTTCGGAACTTGTCCATAATCCAGATGTAATATCAAGGGAATAGCTTCCTAATTTAGCAATATCCTGAGACTCCATTAGTTGATTTCGACTTTCATGCAAGGCTCGTTCAGTTTTTTCATTAAATTTGATGTTTTTTCGCAAAACAAAGGAGCCACAATTAAAAAGCAGAATGCCAGCGAACCAGATAAAAAAGAGTGTAGGGGAATAAAACTTTAATCGGTGAGAAGAAATTTCATAATATTCCAATAAAGGTACTGATGTGCTAATACCACCTCGGATATCGCCAATTTTATATCCTTGATGAGCATGGCATTTAAGACAGCTATCATCAACAATAAACCTTTCCATGTATCGGAGGTAAGGTTTGCCATCAATCTGGGAAATACCTGTTAAGCTTTCCTCCCCATTTTCAAATGTTTTTAATGCCTCTATTTCCCATTCGTCAGGTTTGTTCTCTGGACGAATCGGATTAAGACTGGTTATATGCCCTTTTACTCCATATTTTTTCTCCGATAATTCGTGGACTTGACGTGTCATATAAGCGGGATTAACAAGGGTGAGTTTTTTGCCAGAAGGTGTGATGATGTCACGTTCAGGGATATATTTTAAAAAAGGATTTGGTGGGGTATTCTTATCAATGCTCGCATATACCCCTCCCTTACTTGCTATCCACTCCCGGTACATTACATCTTTGTCGTGACTGGCTCTTGCTTGTTTTTGCGCTAATTTGAGAATTTCAGCTTTTTCAGCATTTACCACCCAAAAGTAGACCCCGACAAACAAGAGTGTCCAGATAACATTAAAAGTAATTGCAATTATTTTAAGCTGCTTCCGCAAATTAAATTTCTGGGAGGACATACTATCTGACGGTTTCAAATATTAATTCATTAGTATTGAACATTTTCATACTACCATAAACCTTGCATGATTATCTATTTCTCATTGGCACAAATCTGAAATGCCAATAATACTTTGCAAGTGACACATCTCTCAAGTGGATGATACGAAAGCAAAACACTGGTGTTAATGCCTTCACATATAACTCATCAAAAAAGGATATTACTGAGTTGATTAGGAAAGCAATGGATGCTTCATGTAGGGTTTTTTATAAAAATTAAGGTCAATTCAAATTTATCGCTTTGCTGTCCATTTGATATCTCGATAAGCAGAATTTCTCCAGTAGTCTCTCATAGTTCTTCTGCTGAATCAAAATGTATAATTGATATGGCAAGGTAACCTTCTGAGTATTCGTTACAAAACCCGTATTATTGCCCCTATCCGAAAGTCTGCGATAAATCTTTAAAAGATCGATAAGCTCATTCGTAATAGGGGCAAAGATAAAATTATATTGAAACAACAGAGTATGGCAAATCCTGTTTCTAACAATAATAATCTGGAACAGAATTTACCGTGGTTGGAAAAACTATAAGAATACCTTTAGTTTTGAAGAGTTACTGTGTGGTTAAGGTTTGTAATAATGGCAATTATATGATCGACAAAGCTGTTTACACAAAATTTTTTACACCCTCTATAAAAAAATTATCATCCATTGTATTCATCAATAAATTCTTTTATAAGTTTTGTATCTACTTCAGTATAGTTAGTATTATAA
>JBFFMB010000129.1:0-5507 GCA_041554455.1 Bacteroidales bacterium | reverse complement strand
GCCAAATACTGATAAACTTAAAAACAGGCCAAATAAAAACAGGATGAATTTCTTCATGATTTAAATATTTAATTCAATAATTTGTTTGAGCTCTTCATAACTATAACTTCCCTCGCGAAAATCGCGAAAATCATTTTTATAGATTAAGGTAGCCGGAATAGAACCAGACCATTTAGATGAAACTTCATTGATCCATTGATTGGCGTTGGTATCAAATAGAAGCACCACTTCTGCTTTTATTTGATGCTCAGCTATAAACGGGATAACTTTAGATTCCAATTGATGTGGAAAATCCAGACTAACCAAAATCATTTTAACTTTTTTGTTCTTATATTCTGCATTGATCTTTTCAAAATCAGGAATTTCCTTTATACAAGGATTACACCAACTAGCCCAGAAATTAATGATGTAAATGGTGTCATTATTCATATGCAAACGAGGACTTAGCTGCTCAAAATTAACAGTCGTAATAGAAACTTTATTTTCATTTGTTTCGACACAAGAAGTAAGAACAATGAGAAGGCAAAATATCAGAATAAATAGTTTCATTAAAAGAATTTTTCTTCCACAAATATAAGTTTCTAATAAAGAATGTCAATTATTAAAATTTCATTTAACGATAAATTAACACTCTAAATTAATTATCTTTATTCAAAGGATTCCAGATTTTTAAAATTTTTATACATAAATTAACAAATGAAAACCTCTATAATTTATATGTCATCACATGGCACTACTGAGAAAATTGCTAAAATGATAAAGGCTGAACTTCCAAACCAAGATATTGAAGTGATTAATTTGAAAAAAAACAAAAAGCCAGACTTAGAAAATGTTAATCAAATCATTCTTGGGGTTTCAATTCATGCAGGAGTAATTCCTAAACAAATGCGCAAACTAATGATTGAAAAATGCGAGGAATTAAAGAGTAAAAAACTTGGTTTGTTTTTGTGTTGTATGGAAGAAGGTGAAAAAGCTCAAGATCAATTTGAAAATGCTTTTCCCAAGGAGCTTCGTGAATATGCTAAATCAGCCAAACTTCTGGGTGGAGAATTTGTTTTTGAGAAGATGAATTTCATTGAGCGTGTGATGGTTAAAAAAATTGCAGGCACCAATGAGTCCGTTTCAAAGATAAGGGTGGATGAAATCAAAAAATTTGCGAAAGAGTTTAATTAAGGCCTATAATTTTGCATTCAGTCCTTCGATTTGAAGCACGCCCTTCTTCTGTCTCATTTGATTCAATAGAAACAGATTCACCATAACCTTTAAATGATAATTGTTCAATGTTTATTCCATTACTAAGCAGATAATTATAAACAGATTTTGCACGTTTTTCGGAAAGAATTAAGTTATATTCTGGACTTCCAACATTATCTGTATGCCCTCCAATTTCAATTTTTAGAGTTGGATTATTTGCTAAAAAATTAATCAAAATATGCAATTCAACTTTTGATTGTGGAAGAAGATCAAATTTATCAATATCAAATAAAATATTATTTAAGACAACTTTTGCATTTAATTGGATCGCTTGAAGTTTGATCTTTAATGTATCTGATTGATGAGCATAATCATTCACATCAAATCGTTCAGAATAAAATAAATAACCATCCTTGTGAACATTAAATACAAACGATTGATTTAAAGGTAGTGGGATTGTAAAAAATCCATTTCGAGCATAGGATTGTGCATAAGCGAAAGGTTCTTCATTCGATAGATCAATTAATTCAATACGTGCAAAAAGTGGGGTAGCATTTTTGGAATCTACGACAATGCCTTTAATATAACTTACAGCGGCCGGCTTATTATTATCCATCACAAAATGATACAAATCAAAATCATCTTCTTTTGCCGATAAGTAGGCATTTTCTCCATCAGGTGCAATAATCATATTAATCTCATCTGCTGCTGTATTCAAGGGATAACCCAAGTTTTTAACTGGAGTCCATTGCCCGTTCTCTTTCTTCTGACTAACAAATAAATCAAATCCACCCATCCCTGGATGACCTTTTGAAGAAAAATAAAGGGTTCGAGTATCGGCATGGATGAATGGAGCCATCTCATCCTTTGACGTATTGATTTCTGAACCAAGATTTATTGGACGACCAAAAGAGCCTTCTTTATTCAATCTTGAAATCCAAATGTCCGACCCTCCATAACCACCTTCGCGTTTACTAGCAAAAAACATTGTTTTTCCATCCGCTGAGAAACAAGGTTGAGACTCCCATTCTTGCGAATTTATGTTTCGCCCCAGATTAAACACTTTCTTATCTTTAGATAATAATGATAAGCCATATAAATCGCAATTACTCCCTGATTGAGCCTGATGACATGAGGTGAAAAATAAATAACGACCATCAATAGAAAGGGAGGCCGCTCCTACTCTATTCATCATTTCAGGAGGCAATTCAAATAGCTTCATAGAACCCAGAGAATCTCCAAATAACTCCGCTTCAAAAATCTGTTCTGAATAAAATGATCTTCCTTCTGAATCGGTTCTAAGTTTCTTCTTTTGAGTGAACAAAATCTTTTTTCCATCTAAACTAATTCCATTAATATACTCATCAGAACCATTCGAGAGGTATTTAAGTTTATTTTTCTGAAAACTAAGCGGATGTAGTAAAGCCTTTTGGCAAAATTCAGCAGAAGCAATTAAAAGCTGCGCTTTTTGTTTGTCCATTTTGGAAAGTTCATCCCGAGCTAAAAATTGATTCGCATGGTCAATCGCCAATGAAAATAGGTCCGCATTTAACTCTATTTCTGCAAGCGTCAAAAACGCTTTTGAAAACTTGGCAGGATCAAGCTCTAATCCTTTACGATAGGCTAGCATAGCAGCTTCAAAATCATTTTTATCCTGATAAATATTCGCTAAAAGAATATAGGGCTCAGCAAAAGTAGAATCTTTGGAAATTGCCTTAACAGCGTAAATAATTGCTTGCTTTGTATCTTGTTGATAATAATACATTTTTGCTTGCTCATGTAAATCAAGAGCAACATTTCTGTTTTGTGCAATGCTTTGAAAACAAAGCACACATGCAAAATATAAAATTAAGTTTGATTTTCTTAACAAGAAATACATTCCTCTAAATTAAGGAATTTTCATGTATTTATGGCTTTGGAGTGAAATTTTCCATTTAGGGTTATTCATCGCGTATTCAACAATCATGGGCATGATTTTGCTACTCACACTCCATTCAGGTTGTAAATAAAGTTCACAGTCAGGACCTACCAATTTGGCATTGTCTTCGGCCCATTCGAAGTAACCTTCATCCTGAATAATGACTTTTAACTCATTCGCTTTTTTCAAGACTTCTAGTTTGGGAGGAGACTGACGTTTAGGACTTAAACAAATCCAATCCCAATCACCACTCAATAAATAAGCACCTGAAGTTTCCACAAAGGTTTTAATCCCTCGTTTATGTAGTTCTTTAGTTAAATAATCTAATGGATAAAGAGAAGGTTCGCCTCCCGTTACAACCACGGCTTTACCTGGATATTGAGCAGCGCGTTCAACAATGTCATCGGCAGCAACCGGTGGAAAATCATTGGCATCCCACGATGGTTTTGAATCACACCAATAACAACCCACATCACAACCCCCAACACGGATAAAATAAGCCGCCTGACCAGTATTTGCACCTTCACCCTGTAAAGTATAAAATTCCTCCATCAGAGGAATCATACGACCTTTCTTTAGTATGTTATTGAGTTTGTTTAGCATTATCCGTAAATTTCTTTCTTAGCTGCTTTTAGTGTATTTTGGATCAAAGCTACAATCGTCATAGGTCCTACCCCACCTGGAACAGGTGAAATTTGACTAGCTTTTTTCGATACTTCGTCAAAAGCAACATCCCCAATTAATCTAAAGCCTGATTTCGTTTTTGTTGATTCGACACGGTGCATACCAACATCAATCACAACGGCTCCTTCTTTCACCATATCTCCTTTGATAAATTCAGGAACACCAATAGCTGCAATTAAAATATCTGCATTAGCACAAATTTCTTTAAGATTTTCTGTTCTACTATGACAAAGTGTAACTGTGGCATTGGCTGTTTTTGCTTTGCGCGACAGCAATATACTTATAGGTGTTCCAACAATATTACTACGCCCAACAACCACCACATTTTTTCCTTGTGTTTCAACTTTTGCACGATCCAACATTTGCATAATCCCATAAGGAGTAGCTGAAATATAAGCTGGTAAATTCAATACCATACGCCCCACATTCGCTGGATGAAAACCATCTACATCTTTTTTTGGATCAATGGCCTCTATGATTTTATTCTCATCAATATGCTTTGGAAGAGGAAGTTGAACGATAAAGCCATCCACTTCAGGATCATTGTTTAAAAACGAAACAACATCCAACAATTCTTTTTCAGTAACCTCAACTGGGTACCGATAAACAGAAGATAACATCCCTACTGATTGGCAAGCCTTTTCTTTTGAAGCGACATAAGTTTGACTGGCAGGATCTTCTCCCACTAGTACAGCAACTAAGTGGGGATTTTTGTCATCATCATCAATCATTTTGGCTACTTCTTTAGCAATCTCTGCTTTTATTTCAGTAGCTATTTTTTTTCCGTCAATTAATTTCATTATAAAATTTAAATTAGCTATTAGTTTTTAGTTATTAGCAATTAGTTTTTGCATTAGACTATTAATTTGTTTTTGAAGCTTTATTATTAATTCAAATAATGGTTCGTGATCTTTAACCTTTTAAATATTAATTTCTTCAAGAATTAAAATCTGTGTTTCCAATTCAAAGGCTGAACCTAAAGCAATCTCTAAAAACCTATAAAAATCTTTCTGACTTTTTCGACTACATCCTTCAGCAATATTTGAAGGGATTGAAATAGCAGCTCTAGTAATCTGGCTTTTTAATCCATATTTTTCATTTGGTGGTAAAATATCTATTATCTGATAAATTTCTCTCACCAAAGAAATTCCATCTTGCCAAATGTTTAATGTCTTAAAATCTCTCATTAGGTTATCAGTTATACTAAAAGCTATCAACCATTAGCCATAAGCTATTTTAATTCATTCCTGGTCTTTTACCAGCATTTTTCATCATGCGCATCATATTTTTTCCACCACCAGAAGTCATCATCTTCATCATTTTACTGGTTTCGCCAAATTGTTTAATCAAACGATTTACTTCTTGAATATCGCTTCCACTACCATTGGCAATACGTTTACGCCGATTTCCATTCAATAATTTGGGGTCATTACGCTCAGCTGGAGTCATTGAATAAATAATGGCTTCAATTCCTTTAAAAGCATCATCATCGATTTCAGTATTCTTCATCGCTTTTCCCATGCCTGGGATCATTCCCATTAAATCTTTTACATTACCCATCTTTTTGATTTGCTTGATCTGACTCAAAAAATCATTAAAGTTGAATTGATTTTTGGCGATTTTCTTTTGTAGTATTTTGGCTTCTTCTTCATCGTATTGCTCCTGGGCACGTTCAACCAAGGAAACAATATCACCCATTCCTAAAATACGG
>JBFFMB010000128.1:0-5513 GCA_041554455.1 Bacteroidales bacterium | reverse complement strand
TAGCACCTTCAATATCGTTTAACCATTTCCAGTTACCAATAGAGTACATACCGTAAAGGGTAATATCTTTTCTAAGTTTAGCAATAAAGTCTAATTCAATTCCTTGGTGAAGGGCGTCAACTCCAAGAATGTTAGCTCTTAGTAATTCGCCATTAAAGTTTCTGGTTTTGATAAAGGTTTTATCCATCCACTTTGTGCTATAAATATTTAAGTTAAGTGTAAGGAAATCGCTACGATAACCATAACCTAATTCAAAACTAAATATTTTTTCATTAACCGCATCTTCGTTGAAAATGTTTTGGTAGTTCAAGAAAACAGAACTAAAGTCAGGTTGTCTTTCGAAATATCCTGTATTAAAGAATGCGAAATGGTTATCATTAAAATTATATGTTCCACCACCTTTAAAACTATATCCCCAGAATTTTTTCCAATCGGTTTCTCTTGCTGGGTCGTTATCAAGATACATAAAATAGTCAACGCGTTTATATTGTTTATTCGAAACAGAAAGATTAACAAATGTTGTTAATTTACCTTTAGTATACTCCGCTTGAGCGAAAGTCCCTAACCAACCAACTAAACCATCGTTATTAAAATTAACTTTATCACCAACTCTGGCAATTTTAGTAGGATTGTTTTTGTCCATTTTATCTAGATAAAACTGTCCACCAAGTAGATCATCAATTTCATAATAATGTTCACCTTTATAATAGCGTCCATCAAGACCAACAGAAACGGTTAAGTCATCTTTTTTATATCTTAAACTAGATATAAATCCGTACCAAGAATGTTTATTAACAGAAGAAGCAATAACTGATTCTGATCCGCTTGTTCCATTGGCAACATTTTCATCTACGATTCTGTCAAAATCAATTTGACTTTCTCTTAGATAGTTGTCAAATTTACTAGTGTTTCCGTAACCTCTTGTTCCGCCACCTGTTCCGTAGGATGCGTAAAATGAAGTTGAAAGGCTGTATTTTTCACTAATATTCCAGAAGTGATTTAAGATTGCTTGTGGTTTATGGTAATAGTTTTTACGACTATAATATTCTTCACCATTTTTATAACCCCAAAAGCGATTGTATCTTATGCCACGTTCATTTTCTTGATATGATTTTGCACTTTGCGGATAGTATCTTTGCCCGTGCCATTGTGGAGCACCGAATACAGTGAAAGAAACCATATGTTTGCTATTAATTCTTTTTGATAAATTCAAGAAGTAAGAATATCCTTCATATTTTGTTCCATCAACATAACCATCACCACTTGTTTTTGATAATAATATGGATGAGCTCCAGCCTTTTTCGGTTAAACCACTTGAAAGAGCAAGACTATATTTTTGTGATCCATCATTACCCACCGATGATTTAAAGCTTCCGCCTTCTACAACATCAGTTGTGTTTGTTACAACGTTAATTGTTCCTCCAATAGATGGTACGGCTACTTTCGCAGCACCAAGACCTCTTTGGACCTGCATTGAACGGGTGACATCAGATAAACCAGCCCAGTTAGACCAATATACTTTTCCACCTTCCATATCATTAACAGGAACCCCATTAATCATAACAGCAACGTTTCGAGAATCAAATCCTCTAATGTTTACACGAGAATCTCCAAAAGCACCCCCTTGTTTTGTTGCATAAACACTAGGAGTAGATTTAAGAATTTCAGGGAATTCTTGTCCGCCTAATTTTTCTTCAATAGTGATTGGAGAAATTGTTGAAAGAGCTACAGGTGTTTTACGTGAAATCGCAACAGATGCAACAATATTAACTTCATTTAGACCAACAGCATTGGTTTCTAATTTAAGAATGCCAAGATCAGTAGTTTGACCATTTTTTACTGAAACGTTCATTTCTTTAGTCGTAAAGCCAATAAATCTTAATGATACAGCATAATCTCCAGCAGGGGCTTCAAATGAGAAGCTTCCATTAAAATCAGTAATTGTACCAGTAGTAGTACCTTTGAGTAGTACAGTCGCTCCAATAAGCGACTCATCAGTGCTTGCATCTAGAATTTTCCCTTTAATTATTCCTTGTGAGAATGTTGTAAAAGCGAATAAAACTAAAGCAGCGGTAATTACAAACTTGAATCGTTTTTCCATAATACACTTTTTAATTTTTGGTTCTTTTGTTATTTGATTTTTTGTTTATTTTTCGTTTTGGGAGGATAAATGTATGGAATTCACAAGGGTTTTTAAGCACAGTAATATTAACATTTATTAACATAATTGTTAAGTAAAATGTAAGCTGCTGATAGATAGTAAGCTATCCTATTTAGACTGTTGATAAATTATCAACTTAAAAATTTAGTTTGAACTGGATGTTAAAAGTTCGTTCAAAACCCCAGTAACCAAGGAATGTACTCAAGTTATGATCTGCTCCATCTTGGCCTCTCATTATATATGTTGAATTGAAAAGATTGTAACAGTTAAGACCTATAAATCCCTGGTTATTAAATAATTTATAGGAATACCCTAAGTGAACATCAAGCAACTGGTAGGATGGGAGTTGATATGATTGTTGGCGATCGTTTGCATCATTTCTGTTAATAGGGTCAAAACCAGCATATAAGTGATCATTGTAGGTCCAGTCAATTTCAACAGTAAATTGATCGAAGATCGTCGATTTTAAAAATGCACCAAATTGGGTTTGTGGAGCATCACCTACTTTAAGCCCATTGGCGTATACTTCGGTAGTTCCAATCAAATTATTGTTTATGTCAAAGATATCTGCAATGACATCATTTTTCCATTTCCAATCTCCTAAAGAAGCCATCAAACCTAATTCAGTATTGGGATTAAGATTTACTCCCAGTTCAATTTCAACGCCCATATGCAAAGCATCCAGTCCTTTAACCAATGCTCTTGTTTGTGAAAAATCTTCCAACTGAATATATTCGTTTGATAAAATTGAAATATCTTTCCAGTAAGTGTAATACGCGTTGGCTTTGAAATTTAGTTTTTTAGTTTTTAAACCATAACCCAATTCCATTGCAAAAACTCGCTCATTCGAAATATCAATAGCAGCGGAGTTATTATAATTAGGGAAAACAAATTTGAAAAGCGGCGCTTTTGAATAATAACCCATATTGAAATAAATTTGATTCATTTCATCCATATTAAAATTTAATCCCGCCTTGAAATCATACGCTGGTTTTGATATCACCTCACTCTTGATATCTGTCAAATAATTATATCTATCCTCTCTTTGGTACCAGGTGTTTGATATTGAGGCTGCAATAAAAGCATTTAGATGATCTGTATTATATTCTAATTGGTTGAAAATGTGTCCAAAATGAATAAGGGCTCCATTATCAACATTTATCACATCGCCAACATGTTTTATTTGATTTCTTCCACCTGATCCTTCTAAGGCCCATCCATAGTTGTCTATCCAAAATGAACCTCCCAAAAGGTCTCTCACTTTTTCTTGAAGTTTTGATTTGAAATAACGATAATGAAAACCAGAAATCAATTTCAGCTTATCATCAATTTTGTATTCTAGTGTCGACAAAACTCCAGTCCACACATGACTTGCTAAATAGTTTGTTTGAATAATTTTCGAAAAGCCATTAACCATATTTCCACCACCTAAATCGTAAACATCAGTATGACTTGCATTCACATTGTAAACACTTTCGAAGTCAATTTGTTGACTTGGGTTTCTGTATTGAAATAGACTTGGGCCATAATTAAAAGATTCAGACCATTTTCCACCACCTTTGCCAATGGAAACATAAGCAGAAGTGGCTAGGAATGCTTTTTGATTTATATTCCAATAATGGTTTAGGCTGAGTTGTGGCTTATGGTAGAAATTTTCAGAGGCATTATTTAACTCCCCATTGTAGCTACCCCAATCTTTATTGAATTTTATACCATGTTGATCAACTTCTGCTTGAGTAAGTTTAAAATTACGTTGGCCATGTTTTTCTGGTGCACCCAAGAGGGTAAGAATAATTTTATGTTTTGTTCCAAATTGTTTTCCAGCGGATAAGAAATAGGACCAACCATCGACATAAGTGGCATCGACATAACCATCTCCAGAAGTTCTTGAGCCCAAAAACGTCATAGCCCAGCCATTGTTTAGTAGGCCTGTCGAAAAATTAAAAGTCGTTTTTTGATTACCATAAGACGTCATAGAGTGCTGAATCGATCCCCCTTGTTTTGTTTCAGTGGATTTTGTAATAATATTAATAGTTCCTCCTAATGAGTTGAGAGCTACCTTTGAGGCTCCAAGCCCTTTTTGAACCTGAATCATTTTTGTTGCATCGGCTAAACCAATCCAGTTGTTCCAATAGACTAATCCGTTTTCAACGCTACTAATTGGAATGCCATTTAAAAGGAGCGCAATATTTTCTTGTCTGAAACCTCTGAGGCTAACACGAGCATCACCACTTCCTCCACCTTCGCGTGTAGCATAGATGCCTGGTATTTGTTTTAGAATTTCAGGATAGGTTTGATCGCCAAGCTTTTGTTCAATCATCTTTGCCTTTATAGTCGAAAAAGAAACGGGGGTTTTTCGGTCCTCAGCAACAGAAGCGATGATTCGTATCTCATTAAGATCTATTGTTTGAGGCAAAAGTTTAATAATGCCTAAATTAATTTCATTTTCATTGCTTGTGCTAATTTGTATGCTCTGCGTCTCGTAACCCATTAAACTGATTGTAATTTCTTTTGGGGTGTTAGCCATTTCTAAAACAAAATCCCCATTTTGATTGGATGTCGTTCCATTTTGTAGATTGTCGGAGGTATATATATTAGCTCCAATAATTGGATTCAACAAATCATTGCTAATAATTTTTCCTTTGATGAAGGTGGTGGCAAAAGCTTGCGAAGTAATAAATAGGATTATTACAATACTGATAAATTTTTTCATTTCCATTTTAATCTAATTAATAATTAAACAAAAAAAACCCAGAATATATACTTCAGGGCTTGTTTAATATATCAATTGATATCAACTTCAACGAAGGAGAATACTCCCTATAAAATAGGTGTCAATCGATTATAATACTTCTATCATCCAGACTATACTGTCGGTACCTGAATTTCACAGGATCAGTCTCGTTTTTAGCGAGAGTCGCGGACTTTGACCGCCGGTCGGGAATTCCTACTTACGAATAAGTGGGTCACCCTGCCCCGAAGAATTATTTCATTATGCGGCGAAAATAGTTTTTTTAATTTATACCGCAAAATATTTAATAATATTTAATAATATTTAGAACCAATTTAGATATGCAATAAGTAATTTTCAGATAAAATGATAGGCTATAATGATTGTTGAAAATGGGAGTTTTGGATGTGATCCTTTTTAAATCAATCGTTTAATAATTCTTAGGTTGTGTGTATAATTACCTTTTTCCCAATTATAAATCCCTTGATGATCGATTTGATCGATTCGTACTTTTCCGTATGCATGGATTATGCTATTGCTAGAAATAAGTATGCCAACATGAGTAATTGTTCCTTCTTCATTATCAAAAAAAGCAAGATCTCCTTTTTTTGCCTCCGAAAG
>JBFFMB010000127.1:0-5521 GCA_041554455.1 Bacteroidales bacterium | reverse complement strand
AGCAGTGTCATTGTCACTTTTGAATCCAATCCATCCTTCGCAAATGTCACTAAAACAAAACTGAAATACAATAAAGAATTTGCCCTTAGTTTTCATCTAAAGAACGGTAATAAGGATATATATAATTACGCCTTTCCTTTACTTAATAGTGGAACTGCTATTAATGGAATTACCTATCCCGGACTTACATTTACAGATGGTTGCGATAATGTAGTAAATTTCAAAATGGGGACATCCATATACTCATTTGCTGCGGATGGATCTACAGACCTTCATGCTCAGTCGAGCAGCTTTATTAATTGGAACGAAGCCATCGAACTTTATAAAGCTGGATGGGGAATCTTCAGTCAAGGGGTTTTGCCTGATAATACCGGGGATCCCTCTTACAATATCGCCAGAAATCATAGTTATGTAAAATTTAAAACTTACGAATCAGTTTTCGGTGGTATACCAATGAACATTATAATGAACCCCGAAAAGGATAATACTTATACAACTCCTGCATTTAAACAAAATTATCGGGCAGCTTTTTCAAATTATCCGGAAGGTTTACAATATTATGATATTGCTTTGATTCCAATTAGTGATACCCTAAAAATGGGTGTCAACTCAATGGATAATAAACAAAGTTTAGCTGCCTTAGCTGATCTTATGCATAACAATTATAACCCATCTACACGTTTATGGGCATCTGCAGATATTAGTACCATCACTAACGGAACTACTTTAGGGTATTCATTCAGTGTATTTCGTTTTTATATGGAATATATTGAAAGCAAATATGGCTCAAGTGGACTTGACAATATATGGGTAACTAATGAAGAGGAAGTCTGGGATTACATAACCGTCTATAACAAAATGGCTGTTACTAAAGAATTACTTGGCGACCGATTATTGATAACATTTTCAGGAGATTTGCCAACCCAACTAAATAATTATGCACTAAGCTTGCTTGTCGAAAGTGATGCAAATATTGAGAGTATTGAAGTTGCTGGTGGTACTTATTATACAGATAAAATTATATCCGATACTACAGCATTGATTAATCTTAATTGGGATGGATCTGTTTTAATTGCAAATGAGCTTATTGCAGAAGATCATGTTGTAATTGCTGAAACTAAACGTACAACTAACGATGCTCTTGTGGCAATGGATTATGTGAATATGCTTAGTTTTGGAAGTAAAAAAGATGAATTACACGATCGCCTTTGTGCTATTAGTGAAGCTACATTACCCACAGGATACTGTTCTTGTGAATTTTCTTTGGGCGAAGACATTTCTTCTTGTTTAGATGAGTGTATAGATTTCTCCGCTCCGGATGCGGATATTTTTTTATGGAGTACAGGAGAAACTACTCAAAACATTCAAGTTTGTCCAGATGTTACAACCACTTATACTGTTTCTGTTAAAAATCAATATAATTGTACAAGTTCCGATACAATCAAAGTGATTGTTCATCCTCCCTTTGAAACCCAAACGAGTAATGATACCATCGTTTGCCCCAACCAATGTATAAATATTGGGGCTAAAGGAGGAACTTCTTATTTATGGGAAACTGGGGAAACCACAGATACCATTCAGGTTTGCCCAGATATAGCAAACTATTATACTGTTTCAATTTTCAATGAATTTGGTTGCGAAGTCATTGACAGTGTTTTTGTCGATGTGCAAACCATACCCAATGTTAGTGCAGGTGATGATGTATATATTTGCCCTAATAACTGTACTACGCTTACCGCTACGGGAGGCTACAAATATGAGTGGAGCACAGGAGCTGAAACCAACTCAATAGAAGTTTGTCCAAGTACAACAACATTATACACTGTCACTATTTATAGCGATCATGACTGTCCCGCAACTGATGACGTACTTGTAACTATGCGCGAAACGCCAAGCATTGAAGCTGGTAATGATATCTCTAAATGCGTTTCTGATTGTGTTACTCTACAAGCTACTGGAGGATTATCCTATTCTTGGAGTAATGGATCAAACGGTGATCGAATTCAGGTTTGCCCATCAACTGAAACAAAATATTATGCAACGGGATACAACGAATTTGGATGTTCAGCAAAAGATAGTGTCACTGTTCGGATAAATGATTATCTGGATGTAAATCTATTAGGGGTATCGCCCGTTTACTGCGAAGGAGCCTCGGCTGTATTGCTCGAAGGTTCGCCTGCTGATGGAACTTTTGGAGGTGTTGGAGTGAGCAATAATATTTTCTCCCCAACAAATGCAGGGGTCGGAGTCCATAAGGTTTATTATTCTGTCATCGACAATTTGGGTTGTGCCGTAGGCGACACCGTTAATGTTCACATCTACGAGTATCCCGATTTCACTCTTGGCAAAGACACCACACTTTGCACAAGCGATACCTTAGAAATTTTTGTACCTACGGGATATGATCAGTACTTATGGTCAAATGGGAATACATCCAACAGCTATCTCATGGTTGAGGTCAATAGATTCGGACTAGGAACTACTGTTGTAGAGCTTATCGCTACAGACAATGGATGTGTTTCTAGAGACGAAATTGAAATTACATTCGAATCATGCAACGTAGGAATAGAAGATCTGGAAGATATAGGGATTAAAATTTATCCGAATCCAAATACCGGTATTTTTAATATTTCGTATGATGGTACTGAATCCGATCAATATTTTAGTATTTACGACATGCAAGGGCGAGAAATATATTATAAAAAACTAGACGATTGCCACGATAACAATTGTAATACAGATATTGATATCTCATCGTTTAATAAAGGAATGTACTTCATTCGCTTTATCAGTAAAAAGGGGATACGTACAGGAAAACTTATTCTTCAATAAATCATTTCTTTCTTTTCAAAATCATAAATCCGTTTTCTACACGGAAAAGAAATGCATTTTTAATACATTTGCGAAAAATATATACGAAATGAAAAAAGTACTTGGCATTGGAAATGCATTAGTTGATGTTCTCATCCAAATTGATAACGACACGATTTTAGAAGAATTAGAATTACCACGTGGAAGCATGCAATTGGTTGATGCCGATCGTTCAGCTAGAGTGATAAAAGCATGCGAGCAATTTGAAAAATCATTAGCCTCTGGCGGAAGTGCTGCAAATACCATTGCCGGTTTAGCTGGACTCGGAATTCAATCCTCTTTTATTGGAAAGATAAATGATGACGAAATGGGCAATGTGTTTAAAAGCGATTTAGAAAAAATCAATATAAAACCTCAGTTGAAATATTCCGATACTCCTTCTGGAACAGCAGCTACATTAATCAGTAAAGATTCTGAAAGAACCTTCGCAACTTACCTTGGAGCAGCCGTAGAATTAACAGCTGAAGATCTAACAGATAAAATGTTTTTTGGTCATGATTATTTTTATATCGAAGGATATCTCGTACAAAATCATTCAATGCTCGAAAAAGCAATCAGTCTTGCAAAAAAACACAATCAGAAAGTATTTCTTGATTTAGCAAGTTATAATGTGGTGGAAGAGAATATTGATTTCCTCAAAGAGATCGTCAAAAATTATGTGGATGTAATTTTTGCAAACGAAGAGGAGGCTAAAGCTTTTACAGGGAAAAGCCCTGAAGAAGCCATTCACGAATTGGCATCACTTTGTGAAATTGCCATCGTTAAAATTGGTAAAAATGGCTCTTTGATAAAATCAGGAGAAAAGCTACATACTATTGGAATCATTGAAGCAACAAGTGTGGATACTACGGGTGCAGGCGATCAATATGCTGCTGGATTTATATTCGGTTTAAGCCATGGATTAGATTTAGAAAAATGTGGAAAAATTGCTTCGATTATGTCAGGAAAAGTCATTGAACATTATGGTGCTCGAATTTTGCCAAATCAATGGAAAGAAGTTGAAAGAATGATTGCGTTAGTAAGCTAAAGAAAATCATCAAATTAGTTGCATTTCATTTTTTTATTAGGCAGATTTTCATATTTTTGCGATCATTTTTAGCTTGAATACACATAATTTCACTATAAATATAGATTAAGATGAAAGTATATCAAACGAACGAAATCCGAAACATTGCTCTCGTTGGAGGTGCGAAAACCGGTAAAACAACTTTGGCAGAGGCCATGTTGTTTGAAGGTGGTGTTATAAAAAGAAGAGGTTCTGTTGACGATAAAAATACTGTTTCTGATTATAGAGACATTGAATTGGAACGTCAAAATTCAGTATCCTCAACAGTTTTATACTCAGAAATAAACGACAAAAAAGTTAACATCATTGACACTCCCGGTTTCGATGATTTTGTTGGTGAAGTAGTGAGCGCTTTAAAAGTAGTAGATACAGCTGTTATGGTTGTAAATGCTAGAAATGGTGTTGAAGTTGGAACTGAGATTTCTTGGAGAACAACAACAAAATATAAAACTCCTGTAATTTTTGCAGTCAACCATTTGGAACACGAAAATTCAAACTTTGAAGAAACTGTTCGTCAATTAAAAGCTCAGTTTGGTGCCAGCTGTACGGTTTGTCAATATCCAGTAAATGCAGGTCTTGAGTTCGATTCAGTCATCGATCTTATCCAAATGAAATTATATAAATATCCTCAAGATGGAGGAAAACCAGAAATTACTGATATTCCTGACTCAGAAAAAGATAAGGCAGCAGAAATGCAAGCAAGCATGATTGAAGATTTAGCCGCTTCTGACGAAAGTTTAATGGAAATTTTCTTCGAAAACGGAACCTTGCAAGAAGTTGAAATGCAAAAAGGTTTGAAGGTTGGCTTAGTAAGCAGAGGAATGTTCCCTATTTTGTGTATCAATGCTAAACAAAATATGGGTGTATCTCGTCTATTGGATTTTATTACTAAAAATGTACCAGCTCCAAACGAAATGCCAGCTGCTAAAACTGTAGATGGTAAAGAAATTGTTTGTGACCCTACTGCTCCTACCTCATTGTTTGTCTTTAAAACAGCTATTGAATCACATCTTGGTGAACTTTCATATTTCAAAGTATATGCAGGTGAAGTGACTGAATCCATGGACATGCTTAATGGCGAAACAGCTTCTAGAGAAAGAGTATCTCAACTAATGGTTACAGCTGGTAAAAACCGCGAAAAAGTATCTAGTATTGTTGCTGGAGATATTGGTGCAACGATCAAATTAAAAAGTACCCATACAAATACTACCTTGAATTCTGGAAAGAATTCATCCGTTGTCATTGAAAAAATTGTGTATCCTGAACCAAAATTCCGTGCAGCTGTTAAAGCACTTAAAACTGGTGATGATGAAAAATTGGGTGGAATTTTAAATATTATCCATAAAGCTGATCAAACTGTATTGGTTGAATATTCAAGAGAATTAAAACAATTAATCATTCAGGGACAAGGTGAATTGCACTTAAATATTGTGAAGTGGCAATTGGAAAAACAAGAAGGAATTCCTGTTGAATATATTGCTCCAAAAATTCCATATCGTGAAACCATAACCAAGAGCGCAAAATCAATGTACCGCCACAAAAAACAATCGGGTGGTTCTGGTCAATTTGGTGAAGTTCATATGT
>JBFFMB010000126.1:0-5537 GCA_041554455.1 Bacteroidales bacterium | reverse complement strand
TTCAAAATTTCTGCGATCTGTTTTGCTGTAAATTCCATTTGTTGCTAATTAATGTTTGCGTAAAAATCAATCTGATGCCAAAATTAAGGAAGTTTTATGGTTTTGGGATAACAAAGAAAGAACTTCTTTACGGGTTTGGATAAGACTGAAATATTCAGTTGATCGGATGCTTCTCCAATATCTCTCAGTGTACCATCCTTATAAAGAATATTGATCCCTCTTTCTTGAGGTTTATAAGCGTAATTGGTCGTTGTATCAGTGAATACAAAATAATTAGTTTCTTCAGAATTTATTCCAAATTCTGTTTTTGCTTTTTCCTTAATAAGCTCTATTGTTTGTACATCGAATTTTGTTTCTTGAATCTCAACCCGAAATAAACGACGGTTCACAATACAATGGCTTAAGTAGGCCAGAATCTTGTCCGGATGATGTACCCATTCTTTTAAGGAAGTTAGAATGTCAAAATCATCCAATTGGGAGAAAATATCCAATAATTCTGGTTTATTCTGAAAATCAGTTTTGTTATAATCATTATATAAAAATGCTTTGAGAGCTGAAGTGGCAAATAAGTCAACATCTTGACTAGCCAAATATTTAGCGCGTTTCAATACTTTCATCAGCATATATTCAGCAGCTAATACTGTTTTATGTAGGTATACCTGCCAGTACATCAAACGACGAGCAATCAAAAACTTTTCAATTGAGTAAATGCCTTTAGCTTCAACTACCAGATCATCATCCACAATTTGCATCATTTTTATAATTCGATCGGCATTAATAATTCCTTCAGAAACCCCTGTGAAAAAGCTATCGCGTTTTAAGTAATCGAGTCGATCCATATCTAACTGGCTGCTTACTAATTTGTGTAGAAATTTTTTGGGATACTGATTTCTGAATATTTCAATTCCGGTTTTTAGTTGTCCTTTGAAAACCTCATCTAATCGATCCATGTATAATGCGGATAGATCTTCGTGAGTAATGCCATTTACAATGGAGTGCTCAAGCGTATGAGAATAAGGACCATGACCGATATCATGGAGCAAAATTGCAATGGCTGCACCACAACTTTCTTCGTTCGTAATTTCTGTTCCTTTATCTTTTAATGTGGCGATAGCTTGCCGCATTAAATACATGGCTCCCATCGAATGATGGAAACGGGTATGCAAAGCTCCCGGATAAACTAAATGAGACAGCCCCAATTGTCTTATTCTTCTTAGTCTTTGAAAATAAGGGTGTTCAATGATGTCGAATATGAGTTCGTTAGGAATAGTAATGAAGCCATAAACAGGGTCGTTAAATATTTTTCTTTTATTCGCTGGCGAAAGACTCACGATAAATATTAAATTTGGATAATATTGGATGTATACTGTAATTTTATATTCAATGATACAATTTTTTTTGACAACCATCAAGCTTAGCTTGGGATTATATACGTGAGGAGAGACAATGCAAAACGCCGAAATACTATGGATTGATGATGAAATTGATCATTTGAAATCACAGATACTGTTCCTGGAGCAAAAGGGTTATCATGTTGCAACCTGCAATAATGGGGCTGAAGCTTTGGATATGATCCGCGAAAATACCTATGATATTATTTTTCTGGATGAGATGATGCCAGGGCTATCCGGTCTTGAAACCTTGACAGGAATTAAAGAAATATTTCCGAATTTACCTGTAGTGATGATCACTAAAAGTGAGGAAGAATCAATCATGGAAGATGCCATTGGTTCAAAAATTTCAGATTATCTCATAAAGCCTGTAAACCCCAATCAGATATTACTTTCACTGAAAAAAAATCTCGAAAATAAAAAATTGATCAGTGAAAAATCAACCCATAGTTACCAAATGGAGTTTCGGAATATTGGAATGGAATTAAACAATTCCCTGAACTTTAATGAGTGGACTGAGATTTATAAAAAACTAACCCGATGGGAGTTGGAGCTAGAGAAGTCGAAAGATGAGGGGATTATGCAAGTCCTGAAAATGCAGAAAGAAGAAGCGAATCAAGTCTTTTCAAAATTTATAGAACAGAATTATTTGGATTGGCTGCATGGTCGAACGGATGAACGACCTGTATTATCGCATACGCTTATGAAGAAAAAAGTTTTGCCGATTTTGGATGAATCGGAAAGCCTTTTTTTACTGATTATTGATAATCTGCGTTATGATCAATGGAAAGCAATTCAACCTATTATCGAAGAATTTTATAGGGTCGAAAGTGATGAAATTTATTACAGCATACTTCCATCTACTACACAATACGCTCGTAATGCCTTATTCTCAGGCTTGATGCCTTTGGATATTCAACGAAAATATCCTAAGTATTGGATGAGTGAATCTGATGAAGGAACAAAAAATCAATTTGAAGGAGAGCTCTTAGGTGAATTCTTAAAACGTTTTGGTCGTAATGTGAAGTATTCCTATCATAAAGTCCTGAATTTAAACAGCGGTCGTAAATTAGTGGATTCCTTGCCCAACTTAATGAAATTTAAATTCAATGTTATTGTCTATAATTTTGTGGATATGCTTTCTCATGCCCGTACAGATATGGAAATTATCAGGGAATTAGCCGATAATGATTCAGCTTATCGTTCATTAATGGTTTCATGGTTTAAGCATTCTACGCTCTTTGAATTAATTAAATATTTGAGTGATCATAAGGTGGACTTATTGATTACAACGGATCATGGCTCGGTGCAAGTTAATAACCCTGTGAAGATTCTAGGTGATCGTGATACAAATTCAAATTTACGCTATAAGTTTGGTCGTAACTTAAATTTCGATCATAAAGAAGTTTTTGCAGTAAAAAATCCTGAAGATGGCTTTCTTCCACGTGCGAATGTGAGTACTTCTTTTGCTTATGCAAGACGCAATGATTTTTTTGTGTATCCAAATAACTATAATTACCACGTGAATTATTATAAAAATACGTTTCAACACGGAGGAATTTCGATGGAAGAATTATTAATTCCTTTCGTTTCTTTAAAAGCTCGATAAAAAAATGGAGATTATTTGTAAATCGTTAACAGAATTACCTCAGGCTGCTAAAGCTTTATTACAAGCACATGCTGATAAAAAAATATTTGCTTTCAATGGAAGTATGGGTGCAGGGAAAACTACTTTTATTAAAGAGATTTGTGTCGCATTAGGGGTTGAAAGTTTGGTAAATAGCCCTACTTTTTCAATAGTAAACGAGTATTTTACCCTTGAAGGGGATTCTGTATTTCATTTCGATTTTTATCGAATTAAAAAAAAGGAAGAAATTATGGATATTGGCTATGAAGAATATTTGTTTAGTGGGAGCTATTGTTTGATGGAATGGCCAGAGAAAATTGAGGAACTTTTACCTGAAAATATCGTATACGTTTCTATCGTTGAAAATTTGGAAGATGGAACTCGAATTATACAGTTTTAATATATGACTCTATGACTGATCAAAACGGATTTATTAAATTTTCTTCATCTGAGGAGCTCTTGCCCCAGGAAGAAATGCTAGAAGTAAAAAACAAAAATAGCTCATTAACGATAGGCATTCCTAAAGAATCAAATAATCTTGAAAATAGAGTTTGTTTAGTTCCAAGTGCAGTGTACCTCTTGGTTCAAAACGGGCATAGGGTTTTAATAGAAAGTGGTGCAGGGAAAGCATCACAATTTGAAGATGTTGAATATAGTGAGGCTGGTGCTGAAATTGTGCAACATGCTGAGGAGGTTTTTAAAGCCGATTTGATATTGAAAGTTGATCCTTTATCAGATAAAGAATTGAAAATGCTTAAAACAAGACAGGTTATTTTTTCTTCGCTTTGTGTTCATGATCAAAAGGTTGATTATTTTAAGAAATTGATAGCGCAGAGAACAATTTGTGTTGCTTTTGAAAATATTCAGGATAAATCTGAGGCATTTCCTGTACTTCGTTCTATGAGCAAAATAGTCGGCAATACAGCCATAATGATAGCTGCTGAGTACTTAAGCAGTCCTGAGTTTGGCAAGGCTAAAATGTTGGGCGGATTTCCTGGTATTAAACCTACCAATGTTGTGATAATTGGTGCAGGTACTGTTGCCGAAAATGCTGCTCGAGCTGCTTTAGGCATGGGTGCAATTGTAAAGATATTTGATAATTCAATTTATAAATTAGAGCGATTGCAAAATACATTGAATAATCGCATTTTTACTTCAATCATTCAGCCGAAATTCTTAATGAAAGAATTGAAAAGTGCTGATGTCGTTATTGGAGCTGTGCATTCTGCAAAAGGGATGACTCCCTGTATTGTTACCGAAGAAATGGTTCAAAAAATGAAAGCGGGCTCAATAATTATTGATGTTAGCATCGATCAAGGGGGCTGTTTTGAGACATCAAAAATCACAACACATAAACACCCAGTCTTTAAGAAATTTGGTGTTACCCATTATTGTGTTCCTAATATGGCATCTAAAGTTCCCAATACTGCTTCTTATGCATTCAGTAATTTTTTTACACCCGTTTTGTTGAAAATAGGGACTGCTGGAGGAGTTGAATCTTTCCTTAAGCAGGATAAAGGATTTCGTCAAGGAGTTTATTTATTAAATGGGACTCTTACCAATAAATTGGTAGGTGACTTATATAATATTCCCTATAAAGAAATCTCTCTTTTGATGGCTGCTTTGGGATAGATTATTTGCAATTAAAAACGTCTTATATTTTTTAGTAATTTTACTTTCTAAACTTTAAAACTTTTTTATTGAAAACAAATATTCACCCCATATATTTCGAAGATCAATCATTTCAACATCTGACAGCTTTTTTGAAAGACTATAAAGATTTTCGCATAATTGTTCTTGTAGATGAAAATACGAATGAACATTGCATCCCTACATTGCTTCCAGTAATTGAAGGATATGATCCTGAAATTATCGAAATTCAAAGTGGAGAGCTTCATAAAAACTTGCAAACTTGCCAGTTTATATGGAATCGTTTTCTGAAGATAAGTGCTACTAGAAAATCATTATTAATTAATTTAGGCGGTGGTGTTATTAGTGATACTGGTGGTTTTGCGGCCTCTGTTTATAAAAGAGGGATTCCATTTATTCATATTCCAACAACCTTACTTGCCTCAGTTGATGCCGCTATTGGTGGTAAAACAGGTATCGATTATAGAGCCCTTAAAAATCAATTAGGGATATTTGCTTATCCGCAAGCCATTTTTATCAATCCTGATTTTTTTCGCTCTCTAAATATTCGACAATTAAAAGTAGGTTATGCCGAGATGCTCAAACACGGCCTTATTGCAGATGCAGAATATTGGAATGAATTGAATAAAACAACTGATTTTCTAGAAGTTGATTGGCGAAAATTTGTTGAAAAATCAATCCAAATAAAAAGCAATATTGTACAACAAGATCCTTATGAAGAGGGATTACGAAAAGTCTTAAATTTTGGTCATACTTTTGGCCATGCTTTTGAGTCTTTCTCACTTGAACATCATGAGATTCCATTGTTGCACGGCGAAGCTGTCGCTTTAGGAATGATGGTTGAAGCAGACCTTTCGGTGAAATTGCTT
>JBFFMB010000125.1:0-5551 GCA_041554455.1 Bacteroidales bacterium | reverse complement strand
GTGATCTCTGGATTAGCTCCAACTTTAAAAATGGCACTCACCCGTTCTTCATCGCTATAACAATAGTGCGTTTGTTTTTTATTCCTTACTCTGAATAATGGTGTTTGTAAAATATATAAATGCCCGGATTTAATAAGGTCAGGATAAAATTGCAAAAAGAAAGTCAGTAGCAACAAACGAATGTGCATACCGTCCACATCAGCATCTGTAGCAATAACAACATTATTATAACGTAAATTATCTAATCCTTCTTCAATGTTTAAAGCCGATTGCAACAGATTGAACTCATCGTTTTGATAAACAATCTTTTTGCTTAGTCCGTAGCAGTTAAGCGGTTTCCCCTTTAAACTAAAAACAGCCTGGGTGTTTACATCTCTTGATTTCGTAATGGATCCACTCGCCGAATCACCCTCGGTAATAAAAAGGGTTGTGTCCAAACGTCGTTCATGGTTAGAGTTATAATGAACTCGGCAATCCCTTAATTTTTTATTGTGAAGACTCGTTTTTTTAACACTTTCTTTCGCCAATTTTTTAATCCCTGCAATTTCTTTACGCTCCTTTTGCGATTGAAGAATCTTTAAAAGCATGGCTTCTGCCGTTTCAGGATTCATGTGCAGGTAATTATCCAAATGACGCTTTACGATATTATCAATATAATTTCGAATGGTTTGTCCGCCTGGTTCAATTTGTTGTGAGCCTAATTTTGTTTTTGTTTGCGATTCGAAAATAGGTTCTTGTACCTTTATGCTAATCGCTGCTAAAATAGAGGATCTGATATCAGAAGTATCAAAATCTTTTTTGTAAAATTCGCGAATGGCTTTTACAATGGATTCGCGGAAAGCCGCTTGGTGAGTACCACCATGCGTTGTGTGTTGTCCATTTACGAAGGAGTAATATTCCTCGCCATATAGTTTTGAACTATGTGTAAAGGCAAATTCTAAATCGTCTTCTTTGATGTGGATAATCGGATAAATAACAGGCCCATTACCATTAATGTTACGATCCAATAAATCTAATATTCCATTCTTAGCAAAAAACCGTTCTCCATTGAAATAAATGCTCATCCCATTATTTAAGAACACATAATTCCAAAGTAATTTTTCAATGTAATCGTGTATAAAGTGGAAGTTTCCAAATATTTCGTTATCCGGAGTGAAGGTAACTAGAGTTCCATTTTTTTCTTCCGTATCTCTAATAGGGGCATCATTAATTAGGACTCCTCGATTGAATTCAACCAATTTTGTTTTTCCTTCGCGAAAGGCTTGAATAATAAAGCTTGCCGACATCGCATTCACAGCTTTGGCTCCAACTCCGTTTAATCCTACCGCTTTCTTAAATACTTTTGAATCGTATTTCGCTCCTGTGTTTATTTTTGAAACACAATCAACTACTTTTCCCAGAGGCATTCCGCGACCATAATCGCGAATGCGAACTTCCTTGTCATTAATATCAACCTCAATGGTATTGCCATTACCCATGACAAACTCATCAATGGCATTATCGATAATCTCTTTGATTAACACATAAATACCATCATCCTGTGAAGCTCCATCTCCCAGTTTTCCAATGTACATACCTGGTCTGAGCCGGATATGTTCTTTCCAATCCAGCGATCGTATGCTATCTTCAGTGTACTTTTCCGCCATGCAACAAAAATATAAAATCAGTCTATTGCTTTTATAAAATAATAATATTTTTTTCAAACGAGAACTGTTGATATCTCACAGTTTCAAGATAATCAAGAAGATAAATTAGAATTAAGTTGTAAGATTCGTTTGGAGATTAATTTTTACTTTTATTTACGAGACTGTTTTTTACTTCCGAGAAGAAAAATAGCAAGTCATTTTTGCTAATTCCTAATGAATTTAGTCTAAATTTTGATTCTCGATAAAAGAATAGTAGAATCACAATCGCAGTGATTGAATATGAAATACTGCTTGCCCATCCTGCACCAATAATGCCATATGTTGGAATCAGTTGGGCAAATAATACGAATGCTGCTGTCATCCCGATAAAGGATGCAATGGCACTGACATGATATTTCCCAATGCCTGAAAAATAATGCCCAAGTATTAACGCAATATTGAAAAATAATATTCCGGGGGCAAGCGAGCGGATGACATTTCCAACTTCCCCGAATTCAGATCCAAAAACAAATTCATAAATAGATGAAGGCAGAAATAACAAAGGAATGATGATGAATAAACTGAATATCAGGCCAGCTTTGGTTAAGCTTAAACTTAATTGCTGTGAATAAACTTTATTTGTTGAATTTGCTATACGCGCATATTGAACCATGCAAATGCTTCGGCTGATTATCCAAACAGATTCAATGAGTGCAACACCGTTGGAGTAAATTCCAACTTCTGCTTCGGAATACAATCCGTTGAGCCAATAATAACTCATTCGGAAACTGAGTAATTGGAAGATATGCGCGAGCTGGTTCAATAAACCGTAACGAATAAGCTGTTGTATAATACTGACGTATTTGCTTAGTGGATAGAAATTGAACGCTTTAGTATGTTTTTTTAACAAAAAAACACTTCCCAAAAAGGATAGCCCAAACGAAAAATATAGGGCATTGATGTATGCACTGATACTCTTATTTTCAATTATGAAAAATGAGATAAGCAATAGAATTGTAATCAAAACGGGTTGCGCCATTGAAATTAAATTGGCACTTTTTATTTTCTCTTTACCGATAAGGATATTGGAATTGATCCCAATAAATGCGTTAAGAACTGATAAAATACAAACCGCAAAAATGAAAGGATCTGCTAATAAATGAGTTGATTTCAATATAAAGTAGGAAACGCCCCCTATTAATATTGACCAGATATACGCAGGGATGAGTATTAACGAATAGGCAAATCGGGGTATGAGGTAAACAATAGCAGCTCCACCGATAAAGTTTGAAAATACGAGGATGTAGGCGATACTTGCAATGATCAATCCTTGTTGTCCTTTTCCGATAGGACCTAACATCTGAGAGATAAGGATGGCTATCAGTAAGTTTATTATCGCTCCCAATAATTTTGCTCCAAACGTATGTAGTATTTTTCCAATCAAATTATTCTTCTTCTAATGCGTTTAAATAGATGTTGTATAATTTATTTCCAATTATTTCCTTGCTAAAATGTTGAATTGCATAGTCCCTGATTTTTTGTTGATCATACATTTCAGGATTATCCATAAATATTTTTAGCTCAGATAAGAAAGCTTCTTCATCTCCTCTTTCAACCAATCTGCCGAGATCATGATTCAAGTGTTCGTGAATACCACCCACCTTTGTTGAAATAACAGGAACTCCACTTGCAAAGCTTTCGAGCATGACCACTGGTAAGTTTTCGTGATTGCTGAATAGTAACATGACATCCGCTTTTTTTATTTGTTCAGCAACATCTTTTCCCTCCAATAAGCCTGTGAATGAAAGATGGTTTTCAATACCTAATTCTACAGCATAGTTTTTTAGCGTTTCAAAATCGGGTCCATCTCCAATAAATGTGCAGTTAAACTCAGCATGAGTTTCGGAGAGTTTTTTTAATATCCGTATTATTCCTGAAATATTTTTATGACTATCTGTAAAACAGGAAAGATGAACAAATTGAATTTTGCTGTTTTTTTCTTTTTTGTTGTTTATCGCAAAAAGTTCAGTGTCTACAACATTGGGAAGAACAATGTAGTTTTTATTTAATAGCTTATGGTTAAGCATCGCCATTTTAAGATCTTCGCTTACCGTAAGCACGGCCGCTGCTTTTTTTGTCACCAAGCGACTGGCCCATTTTCTAAAACATCCTTTAAACTCATTTCTAATTGCTAAATAGCGAGTCCAATGTTCGGTGATTAGATAAGGAGTTCCTGTAAAAAGTTTGTAAATAAATGCTAAAATTCCAAGTCGAGTCAATACATGAACATGAACAAGATCGGGCTCTCCTCTGTATTTTTTTATTTGTTCTAATCCTAGACGATGTGCTTTAATATAGCGATTGAGATCTGTTAATTTCGCAAGAAAACCGATTTTACACCTCGCTTTTTTTACATAGACAGAAACGGTGAACATGTTTTGTTCTTTAGAGATGTAAAACTCATACTTAATGTTTTCGGCTCTCTCATCGGGCTGAACATAAAGCACGGAGATATTCGCATGGGCTGAAGCTGCCATTCCGTGGCGTTGGATAAATAAACCAGGCATGGGATCATAGCGGTTCGGATACCATCTTGGTAGATACAGCACGTGCATTTGTTCCATCCCACTTTTAAAATTCATAGCTTCTTATTAGAATGGAATAAATTTAGGACAATTTTATAAATAGGCTTCAATAAACCGTTTAGCATTTTCAAAACGCTCTTCCTTTTTTCCTGAAATGATTTTATAATCTAGATTTCTGTTCTCTAGTTCTTGCTTGTAAAGATCAAATAATTGTTTTCTGAGATGGGGGTGTTCGCGTTGTGGGTCGTCTTGCCATGGAAGGTCAATATCGCAAAGCAAATACAAATCGTAATCCTGCTTTTCAATATTCTCAAGTATCCATGGGTGACATTCCTTGTATTTCACTTCGCTCCAAATTTTTGTGACGATTAATTCGGTATCCGAAATCAATAGTTTATCTGTTTCCTTTATTTTTTGTTGTTCGATTTCTTTCTGTGTTTTAGCGATTATCAGAATGTCTTCCTGAGTATATGGGTTTTTAAGTTTGTCAATATATTCACGGGCGTACTCCTCTACCAAAAGACATCCGTAATGTTCAGCCAGTTGTTTAGCTAGTGTTGATTTTCCTGTTGACTCAGGGCCGGTGATAGCAATTTTTTTACTCATTCTCTTGGAGCTTATATTTCTGCTTCCATTCGATATAACCCAGAATTGCAAGGATTAAAAAAATGGTAAATTGGAAGGACGTAAATACCAATCCTTTATAAAAATACAAGGGGATTGAGATCACATCAGCCGCTATCCAGAAAAGCCAATTTTCTACTTTTTTCTTAGCCATTAGCCACATCCCTACAATAAAAATAGCGGTTGTAAGGGAGTCCCAGATTGGAACATTGCTATCGGTATGATTTTTCAGAATATACGTAAGGCTTATAAAAAAGAAAATAAACATTATCAGATTAATTAGGTGCTCCTTTTTTGTGCAGTAACTAATCGGAACTACTTTTTTGCCTTCTGTTTTTCGTGTCCAGAAATACCAGCCATAAATACTCATGATAAAGTATACAACGTTTATTCCCATATCTGCGTAAAGTTTCGCAAAGAAACAGATATAAACGTAAATAAGAACACTAATGATTCCTGTAGGATAAACAAGGATGTTTACTTTTTTCGAAAACCAAACACTGGCGATGCCAAAAATGACAGCTATGATTTCCAACAGTGTTGTATCCAGTATGTTTTGATAAAGGATTTCCCAAAAAGAATGTAAGTCCATTATTTTGTATTCAAATCTGCATTAATAATTTTCAACACAAATACCGAATGTGGTATTTCAAACGATTGGTGAATTTCTTTGGTGATTGCATCCATGACCTCAAAATACTCCCCAAAAACCTGAGT
>JBFFMB010000124.1:0-5570 GCA_041554455.1 Bacteroidales bacterium | reverse complement strand
TTAGTGACGCTCAGATTCAGAATATAATATCTGAGGTTGAAAGTCGTGGACTTACGATGGATGCAGCCATCCTTATGGCTCAATCAAAAGGAGCAACACTAAGTCAAATTAATGATTTGAAACGTAGAATTCAGGATTTACAAAGTGGGAAAAGACAATCTGTGGCTAATCCCGGTGCTGAAACAACTCAATCTTCTCAAATTGCCAGAGAGGCTTTTTCTGAAAAAGCAGAAATTAAAGCCAGTCCAAAAAACAAACAGGTTTTTGGATATAATCTGTTCAATAATGAATTTTTAACTTTTGAACCTTCAATAAATATACCAACACCCCACAATTATGTTATTGGAATTGGCGACGAAGTTTTAATTACGGTATGGGGTGCTAGTCAGCAAACCTACCAATTAGTCGTAGAAAAAAATGGAGCAATAAATATTATAGATTTAGGTCCTATTTTTATCAACGGAAAGAATTTCGATGACGCAAAAAAACTAATTCAAAATCGTTTGACTGCTATTTATTCTGGCATGAGTGGTGATAAACCCAATACCTGGGCAGAAGTAAGCTTAGGCAGTCTAAGGGCTATTAAAATAAATGTTGTTGGAGAAATAAATGTTCCTGGGACTTATAATTTACCTTCTACCGCAACTGCTTTTAATGCCTTATATCTGTCAGGAGGTCCTAATGAAAATGGATCATTTAGAAATATTAAGTTGATTAGAGATGGAAAGACTTTCCAAATTATTGATGTTTACGATTTCTTAATCAATGCCAATACAGCAAGTGATGTTCAATTAAGAGATCAGGATATCATTTTCGTACCAACGTATGATAATAAAGTGGAGGTTAGAGGAACCTTTAAAAGAAATGGGTATTTCGAATTAAAGAATAAAGAAACCTTATCCGATCTTATTCGTTACGCAGGAAATTTTAATGAAGCGGCTTATAAACATCGCTTGTCCGTTATAAAATATACAGGTAAAGAAATGAAAATGGTGGATGTTGAAATGTCAGAATTTGATAGTTATATGCCCGATAATGGAGATGTTGTACAGGCAGATAGTGTTGTTTCACGTTTTACGAACCGAGTAAAAATTGCGGGTGCTATTTATCGCCCAGGGAATTACGAACTTAAGCCACACCTAACACTCTCTCAGTTGATTAAAAATGCAGAAGGTGTCAAAGAAGAGGTTTATTCAAGTCGAGGTGTCATCATTCGCGAAAAGAAAGATAGAACAACACAAATGATTTCATTTGATGTTAATGATATTCTAAGTGGGAAAAATGATATTGAGCTTATACGAGAAGACTCAATTGCAATTAAAGATGTCTTTTCAATGCGTGAAGCTAGAACGGTTCAGTTAATTGGTGAAGTTCAAAAAGAGGGAAGCTATGATTATCACGAAGGGATGACCGTAAAGGACTTACTGTTTTTAGCAGGCGGATTAAAAGAAACAGCCTCTGAGTCATTTATTGAGATATCTAGAAGGCATAATTATGAAGAAGCCTCCAAAGAAAGTGCTGAAATGGTTAGTGTATTCACTATTGATATCAATCGTGATTTAAAATTAAATTCTGCAGATGAAGCTTTTGCCCTTGAATCTTTCGATCAAGTGTATGTTCGTCAAGCACCATCCTATTATAAACAACAAACGGTAAATATAAAAGGAGAGGTTAATTATCCGGGTTCTTATAGTATAAAATCTAAAAATGAACGCATTTCAGATTTACTTAGACGGGCAGGAGGATTTACAAAATATGCTTATACCGAAGGAGCCACTCTCGAAAGATCATATAAAATCCGAGATATTAGCTTTGATAATCTTAACGAAACAAGAGATTCCTTAGGGGTTGATTCATCCATCCGTGATATGCAAGCCAATCTTCTTGAGCTTAATCTATCAAAAATCATTAGCCAGCCTGGATCAATTTATGATTATACTTTAAAGGAAGGAGATATTATAAATATTCCCGTTTCCTTATCGGAAGTTAGAGTGTTCGGTGAGGTAATGAATCCTATTGGATTATCATACGAAAAAGGAAGAACGTTAAAGTATTATATTGAAAAAACAGGAGGTTTTACTTCAGAGGCTAAAAAAGGTAAGGTATATGTTTTGTATGCGAATGGAACAACCAAAACTACACGAACGAATTTTTTCGTAAAGAATTATCCAAAAATTGAACCAGGTTGTCAAATTATAATTCCACCTAAACCTGATCGTTCTAATAAAGACTCTAGTCAGTGGGTAGCCTTTGCAAGTGTATTAGCCAGTTTAGCATTAACCTTTGCGACAATATTTAAGTAAAATATGACAAGTAACAAAAAGGTGACTAGTGACTAAAAAGGAAATATATCGATTACCCGTCACCATTCACACTTTTGTCACACGTCACTTTAATATAAATAAATCATGTCAGAAGAAACATACAAATCCCAAAACTTACAAACGCCAGTAGTTGACACCAAGGAAGACGAAATCGACCTCATTGCCCTCACAAAAACGGCATGGGATGGACGGAAAACTATTATAAAGATTACAATAGTTTTTTGTGTAATTGGCTTATTTATTGCCATATTTTCGCCAAGACAGTATTCAGTTACTACAGTCATGGTACCTCAAGCCAGTGGAGGACAGAGTAAACTAGGTGGACTATCTTCATTGGCTGCAATGGCTGGTTTTAATTTAGATATGAGTTCTGGATCCGAAATGAGTCCTGTGATTTATCCCCAAATAGTAAAAAGCATTCCTTTTCAAAAAGAACTGATGTACACTAAATTGAATTTTGTGGGGATTGAAGAAAAAATATGTATCTATGATTATTATTCAGATCCACGATATTCCAAATTTAATGTGCTGGGTTTTGTAAAAAAGTTTACAATTGGTCTACCGAGTACTATTTTAAAAGCCATTCGGGGAAAAGCAAAAGAAATGAATGTCGATATGAACGGCAAAAATGAAATTCTCCAACTCTCATTATTTGAAAAAAATATATCAGAGTTCTTAAGTAAGGCCGTTTATTTAGATATTAATACCAAAGATGGCTATATTACATTGACTACAATTATGCCTGAAGCATTGGCAGCAGCCCAATTAGGACAAAAAGCACAAAGCTTATTGCAAAAATATATCACAGAGTTTAAAATTGAAAAAGCTCAGGCGCAACTCAATTTTGTGGAAGAACGATATCATGAAAAACAAGAAGAATTTATACAAGCTCAGCAAATGTTGGCTCATTTCCGTGATCAGAATAAAAATGTATCAACAGCCATTGCTCAAACTGAAGAAGAACGATTACAAAGTGAATACCAAATTGCGCAAAGTGTTTACAATGAATTGGCAAAACAATTAGAAAACTCAAGAATTCAAGTGAAAGAAGAAACCCCTGTTTTTTCGATTATCGAACCCATTAGCGTACCGACCACAAGCTTTAAACCCAAACGCAAACAAATATTGATAATTTGGATATTTTTAGGTGGTATGATTGGCATTGGATGGGTGTTTGGAAAGCATTATTTGACTGAGTTTAAAGCAAAGTGGAAAGAGGAAAAAGTATAAAGTTAAAACATAGGTTCTCTGAGCTTTTAAAAGTGTTTGATGACACGTGACTTGTTAAAAGGCTAAAATATTAAGTACAAATCAGAACTAAAAACATCTCATAATTGGAAGTTCACTTACCAACTTAATAATTAAAAAATATCTGCATTACGAGCCATGAGTTAAGAACTATTCTTCGTTATAAGTCCAATACAAGACAGGATCAATCCCGAATAAGCACTGGATCAAGTCTGGGTATGACCAGTCTCATTCCAATATATATCTAGTTTTAATATTTAGTTGCTATGGCACGAATACAAAACGATAAACTAAGTGGGCTTATAGGAAATGCCATAATCTCAAGTCGTTATGGAAAGCCCTATATTAGAAGTCGACCTCTTCATGTCAAGAATCCCAAAACGCCGGCACAACAAAATCAGCGTTCTAAATTTAAGGCCGCTACAGAATTTGTTAGCCGAAACCTTAATTCATTGATACGCCCCTATTGGAATCCAGAAGCTAGACGGCAACGAATGACAGGGCAGAATTTATTTTTCAAGCTCAATATACATGCTTTTGATGAAAATGGACTTGCTGATTTATCTTTTCTTAAACCTGTAACTGGTAATCTGGGTGGATTTGAAAATCTGGAAGTTATTTGTTTAGCTGATGATACCATTGAACTGCGTTGGACCAACAATTCCCGCGATAGTAAAACCAATGAAAATAATCACTTAATAGTCTTTGGATGTGATGCTCAAAACTATGTTCATAATTTGAAGTGTAATAGCAAAAGAAAAGATGAATATTGTTGTATACAAACGGATTATCCTATTCTGTTTTTGTTTTTCTGGAATGAGAATTTGGAAATTGCTTCAGAATATGAGTGGGTGAAGAGAGTGGATGGATATGAATAAAAATCACAGGTCACGAAACACGAGTTACGAAATTATATAGAAAATTTACCTTTTAACATAAAATGAAAAAAATCACAAATATCTGCTGCATTGGCGCTGGATACGTAGGCGGACCAACAATGTCCGTTATTGCACAAAAATGCCCAGAGATTACAGTAAATGTTGTAGATATCAACGCCAAACGTATAGCTGCTTGGAATGATGAAAATCTCGATAAACTCCCAATCTATGAGCCGGGACTAAAAGACGTAGTTGCTGAAGCAAGAGGAAGAAACCTTTTCTTTTCAACCGATGTAGAAAACAGTATCCGTGATGCTCAAATGATCTTTATTTCGGTAAACACACCCACCAAAACTTATGGTAAAGGTAAGGGTATGGCTGCCGACCTCAAATATATTGAGTTATGTGCCCGACAAATTGCTGAGGTTTCTACCAATGATAAAATTGTTATTGAAAAATCAACTTTACCTGTGCGGACGGCACAGGCCATTCGATCCATATTGGATAATGTGGGCAGTGGGGTTAATTTCCAGATTTTATCGAACCCAGAATTCCTTGCAGAAGGTACTGCTATCGAAGACTTACAAAACGCTGATCGTATGCTTATTGGTGGTGATTATAGCACCCCTGAAGGACAAGCAGCCATGGATGCTCTAACAGATGTTTATGCCCACTGGCTCCCCAGAGAACGGATTTTACAAACCAATGTATGGTCTTCCGAATTATCTAAACTAACTGCCAATGCCTTTCTTGCTCAGCGTATCTCGTCCATTAATGCACTATCAGCACTCTGCGAAAAAACAGAAGCAGATATTGAAGAAGTAGCAAGAGCCATTGGTTCCGACAGTCGTATAGGATCAAAATTCTTGAAGGCTTCCGTTGGCTTTGGGGGAAGTTGTTTCCAAAAGGATATTCTAAACTTAGTTTATATCTGCCAAACATTAGGTTTGCAAGAAGTAGCTGATTATTGGGAGCAGGTCATTATAATGAACGACTACCAAAAAAGGCGCTTTGCCGAAAATATCATAAGCACTTTATACAATACAGTCTCAGGTAAAAAAATAGCATTCCTTGGTTGGGCATTTAAAAAAGATACCAACGATACCCGAGAAACAGCAGC
>JBFFMB010000123.1:0-5591 GCA_041554455.1 Bacteroidales bacterium | reverse complement strand
TTTTTGCAAGTTGCATGAAACGACAAAAAGCTCCAGGAACAACCTTCAATAAACATATGGATATTGCAGAAGGATTGCTTTCGGAATATGATTTTTTACTTTCTGAAATCTTATTTAATCCGTATACAAAACCTCAATTAGAAAGAATAAAAGAGAGTTTAGGTAATTTAATCGAGATTATTGGTCATAGAGATGAATCTAAAATGCAGGAATATCTAAAAAAAATACGCAAGAATTTTAATGTCCATCAAATTGATAACAATTTGTTAATTAAAGATGCGATAGAAAGTAGTATTGGGTTTTGATTATTTCAACAAAAACGAAACGGCAACAACTCCAGGCCCCACATTAGCACCTAATACAGGAGAGGCTATATTCATAAATTTGGGTTTTTGTCCAGTGAGTTTTGTTAGTTCATCTTTATACCAATCAGCTGTTGTTGGATTATTGGCATGAGTAATAGCATAACCCCATAGTTCGCCTTTTGCAATTGTTTGTTTTGCATGCTTCATCATGTTTTTCATGCTACCTTCTTCGGTGAACGATTTTTCGAGTAATGAACTAACGCCTTTATTATCAATAGTAATAATTGGTTTTAGGTTTAGTAAATTTCCAATAAAGCCTTTAATTGGACTAACTCTACCGCTTTTAGCAATATATTTCAATGTTTTTACACTCACAAAAACATCTGATTTATTAACCCAATTTTGACCTAATTCAATAAGTTCATCATGGGAATATTGTTTACTTTCAATTGCCTCAGCCAAACGTAAAACTAATAAACCTAATGAACTGGTAAGTTTCTTGGAATCAATAATATCAATACGTTTTTTCATTTGCCAGCTAATAGACTTAGCCGATCGCGAAGCATTTGAATGAGTTCCACTCATGGACGCATTAATATGCATTCCAATAACAGATTTATAATGAGTACTGAGATAGGAAAGTTTATTCGAAAATTCTTTAAATGCAGGTTGAGCAGTCGTAGGTCTTTCTTTCAAAGAATCAAATATATTATAAAATCTTTTAGCATCCAGTGTAACTCTATCCAAAAAGTAAGTATTTCCCATATGAACACTCAAAGGAACCACATGAATTTGATGTTTCTCAATAATTTCAGGTGGAAGATCACAGGTAGAATCAGTCATAAGAGCGATGTCATTTTTGCGATTTTCCATCACATCTTTTTGCATCACCATATCATCTACTTTTTGAAAAGTAATATCTCCGATTGTATTAATTTTCTCAAAGAGAAGGCTGGGCTCATCCGTGTGGATGTGGATTCTTAATTTAGACGGAGAACCTGCTATGACCAAGGAATCGCCCATAGGCTCAAGCATTTTTTTAAGCTTGGCTTTTTCGAGTTCAGTCCCAGTTAACATGGCCTCTGTGCAATAACGAAAAGTTATTTCATCATGATTAATGCTTTCTGCCTCTGCCGATTGAAATTTGAAAACATTTCGAGTGGGTAGTATTTTTTTTATTTCTTCGTGTTTAAAGAAATCAATCATGCCTTCTAAAAAAACAACAAATCCTTTTGCCCCTGCATCAACCACATTGTTTTTAGCGAGTACTTCAAGCTTTCCTGTCGTTTCAGCTAATGATATTTTGGCTGATTGGTAAGATTCAGTAATCAATTGTTTAAACTCATCCACCTTTTCGTGAATCGCATCCAATCCTTCAGACCACTCGCGTAAAACAGTAATCATGGTTCCTTCAACAGGATTAGCTATTGAATCATAAGCGTATTTAACAGCTTCTTTTATGATTTCTTTAAATGTTTCTACACTTAGGCTCTTTTCGCTTTTTATTTCATTGCTAAAACCATATAAGAATTGGGCGAAAATAATTCCTGAATTACCTCTTGCACCAACTAAAGCTGCATCTGCCAATGCATTTGCAGTAATTTTAATATTGTCTGTTGGGATGTTTGTATCTATGATTGACCGCATCGTTGAAGCTAAATTAGTCCCCGTATCAGCATCCGCTACCGGGAATACGTTTATTTTATTTAGCAATTTTTGATTGTCAAATATGCGCTGCGCTCCTGCTAGGAAGCTGTAATAGAGTTGCTTTCCGTCTAACTCTTTACTGTTTGGAGTATATATAGCCAATGCTTTAGTTTTTGTTTTAAATAGTTGACAAAGATAAGTATTCTTATTTTATCAACAATTATTGATTTGTTTGCTTGCAAATATACATTCAAATACCAGATTGTAAGTTGTATATAGTATCTTTTTGTACGAAATGCATAGCATAAATCAGATGTTTTAAATTTTGTTAAATAAGTCAAAAAACTTATAAAATGAAGTGTTATAGCTAATAATTTAATACATTTGTATACGTAAAAAAATAATATATATATTAAAATGAAACGACTAATTATATTTTTGAGTATTGCTATTCTATCAGTTAATATGGCATTTGCTCAGACGGAAACTAAAAAAGCTGAAGATAAAGCCCCAAACCCTAATGCCGCAGAAATTACCTTTGATAAAGTCATTCATGATTATGGAATTATCAATAAAGGGGATAATGGTAAATGTGAGTTTAGATTTACAAATACAGGCAAGGAGCCATTGATTCTTTCTCGTCCACGTTCAAATTGTGGATGTACTGTACCTACTTGGCCACGTCATCCAATTATGCCTGGGAAAAGCGAAGTTATTACTGTAGTATATGATACTCAAAGAATGGGACCTATACACAAAAGTGTGACTGTGTTTTCGAATGCAAAAAACAATGCGGTTGTATTGCAAATTAAAGGAACTGTAAAACAAACAAAATAATAATTCTGACCCCTTCTTAATCGGAGGGGTTTTTTTAATTTATACACAAAATGCCAAAGATTTCAAAAAAAGGGCAGTTAATGCCTCAATCACCAATCCGAAAATTGGTTCCTTTTGCTGAAGCTGCTAAGAGTAGAGGAGTAAAGGTCTATCATCTTAATATTGGTCAGCCAGATATTGAAACTCCAGAAGTTGCTCTTAACGCTATTCGTAATTTCGATCAAAAAGTTGTTGAGTACAGCCATTCAGCTGGTATTCTTTCGTACCGCAAAAAATTAGTTGAATATTATAAAGATAATGATATTCATATTACTGCAGACGATATTATTGTAGCTGCAGGTGCATCTGAAGCTATCTTATTTGCAATGCAAACCTGTTTAGATCCAGATGATGAAATTATTATTCCTGAACCATTTTATGCCAATTATAATGGTTTTGCTGTAAATGCTGGAGTTAAGGTTTTGCCTATTCCATCATCAATCGAGAGTGGATTTGCTTTACCTGATATTGCTGAGTTTGAAAAGGTAATTACACCTAAAACAAAAGCAATCATGGTTTGTAATCCTAATAATCCAACAGGTTATTTATATAGCAAAGAGGAATTAGAAGTTTTGCAAGAGATTGTTAAAAAATATGACCTTTATTTGATAGCTGATGAAGTTTATCGTGAGTTTTGTTATGATGGACACAAGCATTATTCTTCCATGTATTTGAAAGAGATAGAAAATAATGTGATACTGATTGATTCTGTTTCTAAGCGTTATAGCGCTTGTGGTGTTCGTATCGGTTGTATGATTTCGAAGAATAAAGAAGTAATGGCTACAGCCATGAAATTTGCTCAAGCGCGTTTAAGTCCTCCAAGTTTTGGTCAAATAGCCGCTGAAGCAGCTTGTGATACTCCTGATTCGTATTTTGTGGATGTGATGAAAGAATATATCGCTCGTCGTGATGTAGTTGTTGAAGGAATCAATAAGATAGAGGGTGCTTATTGCCCCAATCCAAAGGGAGCGTTTTATGTGGTTGCCAAACTTCCTATTGATGATTCAGATCGATTCTGTCAATGGTTGCTTGAAGATTTTAGTTTTGATAATCACACGGTTATGTTAGCACCTGCTTCTGGATTTTATTCTACTCCCGGTGAAGGTAAAGATGAAGTTCGTATCAGCTATGTGTTGAATGTAGAGGATTTAAAAGGTTCAATTAAATGTTTGGATGAAGCTTTAAAGGTTTATCCAGGTAGAAAATAATTATAAATAAATTTATTCAAAATCAGGGTAGAGTAAATACTTTATCCTGATTTTTTTATATCTCTCTAAATCTTTTTTCCAACTTTGATGAATACTCCAATTCGTTAATCCATCTTCAATTTGTTTTCGAAGTTCAGTTGTTCCGGATAATTTTTCAAAATAATTATTAAAGAAAGGGCTTTTATCAGAAATGTTATGATAAAAATCAAGTATCCATCCTAATTCAATTTTACCCAATTCTGATGGATGCTTTAAATAATAATCCTTTAGGTTTTTTCCAAAGCATTTGTTGTTTTTTTGAGGAGGGTTGGTACTCGCTCCTTTAACAGGAATGGGTGTGAAACTAAATTCTTTTTCAGAATATTCAGGATGACCAATAAATTCAAAGGGGTTGCTTGTTCCACGACCAATACTGACCGTTGTTCCTTCAAATAAACATAAGGAAGGATACAATAAAATACTTGATAAATTGGGTAGGTTAGGGGAGGGTTTGATTGGTAAGTCAACAATCATATTGTGGGTGTAGTTTTTGACTTTAACGACCTCAAGATCGCATTTAAGCCCATTTTCTAACCATCCCTCACCATTGATTAATAATGCAAATTCAGCAGCTGTGAGTCCGTGTACAATGGGAAGTGGATGCATCCCAACAAAAGATTTATGTTCCAATTGTAAGATTGGCCCATCTACATAAAATCCATTAGGATTGGGTCTATCTAAAACAATTAATGAAATGTCATTTTGAGCACAAGCTTCCATCACATAAGTCAGAGTTGAGAGATAGGTGTAAAATCGTGTTCCCACATCTTGTAAATCAAACAAAACAATATCTATTCCTTTTAAATCCTCCTCAGTAGGTTTTTTGTGATTTCCATATAAGGAAACGATGGGCAGTCCAGTGCGAGCATCTTTGCCATTGTTGATAAGCTCACCATCGGCGGCTTGTCCTCTAAATCCATGTTCAGGGCTAAATACTTTTATTAATTGCATGCCTGCATTTAATAAGGAATCTGCTAAATGTATTTCTCCAATCATTGAGGTGTGATTTGCTATTAACGCAATTTTTTTATTTTTCAGCTTTGGGAAATAAATCTCAGTTCTGGCATCGCCCGGAATAATTTCCGTCCATGAACAAATCTTTGGATTTTGATTTGATTGAGCACAGCTACTCAAAAAAATAATAAAAAAGAGAATGCATGTCGGTATTTTCTTCATTTAGATGTGAGATTTTCTATTTTTGTAAAAAAGATATCATTGAATACTCCATTTTTTATCGCTAGGCGCATTTCTTCTTTAGATCGTAATAGTTTTTCACGACCTATTATTCGTATTGCCATAATTGGCATTGCGCTGGGTTTGAGTGTCATGATAATTTCGATGGCTGTTGTTCGTGGTTTTCAGCAGCAAATCAGTGATAAAGTTATTGGTTTTGGTGCGCATATACAAATAAATAAATACGACTTTAATGCATCTGTCGAAAGCAAACCCATTAGTATTCATCAAGATTTCTACCCTGAATTAATAAAAATTGACGGAGTTAATCATATTCAAATGT
>JBFFMB010000122.1:0-5608 GCA_041554455.1 Bacteroidales bacterium | reverse complement strand
TGAAGGAAAATTAGAAGGAATGGAGAAAATTAATCTCCGTGGAATGAAAGAAGAGAAACAAAACGAACTTCTTGAATGGATCGAAAGCAATCAAACAAATAAAGAAAAGTATGGAAATGCTATAGAAGAAATAGAAGCATTTTTGAAGTTTTACAATGAGCGGAAACTACGAAACAGCTTGCTAGAAGGTTTGGTTTCTAGTCGCTATAGTTCCATTCTATTGGCAGAAGCACACTCAATATATCGTGCTGTTATTGAAAGACAAAAAAAAGATATTGATCGCGAATCAAAATATCAAGACAGAAACTGGGAAAGCCTCAAAAGCAAAAACAAATTAGTTGAAAGAGGTTATGTTCTTTCAACTGATCGCAAATTTTTAAAATTTCGTTTAAAACGATTAATGAATAATCCCCTTTCGGATTTCCCTGAGAATTTAAAAATTCTTTTCAGCAAAAAATCAAGCCAAGCCATTGATGATTTTGTGGACGATTTATATAACCGAACTCTTCTAGCTGATTCACAAAAGAGATTAGAAATGTTGGAGATGTCACCTAAACAACTCAACAACTTAAAAGATCCACTAATCGAATTCGTAGCTGGAATTGAAAAAGAGCTTGAATTAATCAGGGAAGAAAGCAAATCCGTTGATCAACAATATCAGGATTTGAAAAAAATCTATATGGCTGCAGTGTTAGAAATGAAAGAGGGTAAAATTGCGCCAGATGCCAATTCAACCATTCGATTCACTTATGGGAAAGTGGAAGGTTATGAACCAGCAGATGGAATTGAGTACAAAGCATTCACAACATTGAAAGGTGTTATGGAAAAGGAAACAGGAAGCTTTCCATTCAGAGTTCCTGAAAAACTAAAACAACTATATAGTGACAAAGATTTTGGTATTTATAAAGACGAAAAAGCTGATGATATTGTGACTTGTTTTTTAAATACTACAAATGTTACGGGTGGAAATTCTGGTTCTGCAACATTAAATGCTAAAGGAGAACAAGTAGGTATTATTTTCGATATGACTTACGAAAGTGTGATAGGCGATTACTATGTGATTCCTGAATTGCAAAGAACCATTAGTGTTGATATTCGTTATGTATTATTTATCACTGAGAAATTCTCAGGAGCTGATTTTATTATTAAAGAAATTGGATTGTAGTTCATACGATTGCACAAAACCAAAAGGGGTTTACTCAATGAGTAAACCCCTTTTTCATCAACTATAAAAAACTTTCCATAGCATCCATTAAATGCTTGGCAGGTGGACGATCATTTGTATACTGACTGTGGTATTTAAACACAACTTTTCCTTCTTTATTTACAAGAAATACAGTAGGCATATTTTGAGGGGCTTTTGTCCCTCCCCATTCTTGAGTAAATAAAGCCATTCCTCTCGAAACGCTTTTATCCTCATCCATTAATATTGGAATTGAAAGCTCCATCTCTTTTCCATTTAGTACATATGAACCAGGAAAGAACTCCCGCGAGTAAACAGCCCAATCTTTAACTGGTCCTGTCAAAGTATCAAAACCTACTGGGGTTTTCCAACGCTCAATTGAATTCAAACCATTTTCAGCAGCAGTATGCCAAAGAGCTATTGAATCTTGTGGGTAAGGAAGTATATAAAATATTTCCAAATTATACTTCCCACTCAAATCATACTTATTCTGCATTTCAATAATTTCAGCATATTGATAATAACAAATAGGGCACCAAATAGTAGGTGTTACAAGTCCTCTTGGAAAAACAAACATCACATTTTTTTTACCTAAATAGTCAGAAGTATTGTAGGTGTTACCTTGAAAACTTTTTAATTTAATTTCACCCATTTTCTCACCAATTCCAACAGGCATTAAAGGATTTTGTCCGTAAACAAAGCTAATAAAACAGCACATAGCCGTCATTAAAAATATTCTTTTCATATCATTATTTTTTCTTCAAAATTAGATGAAAAGCATTAGGAAGGCGTCCAAACATGCCGACATGGACAACAAATTACTCAGAGTATTGCTCTTTATATTTAGTAGGATTAAGCCCTGTAGATTTACTAAATATATTATAAAATGATGATTTTGAATTAAATCCGCTATCGTAAGCTACGGCCATAATTTTCAGATGTTGGTTTTGGGGATCTATTAAGGCCTTTTTAACTTCGTTGATGCGATATTCGTTTACAAATTCATAAAAATTACAATGCATTCTTACATTGATTACTTGTGATAATTTGTGCGGGCTCGTTTGCAATTTCTCAGCCAAATCTCGTAAATCCAACTCGCAATCAAGATATAATTTTTTTTCATTCATTTCTTTTCTTAAGCGAGTCTCCAGTTCAACAGCTTCTAGATCATTAAGGTTTGATTTCTTGTAAGCTGATGGGTTATTGAATTTGTTTTCAAAAGCAATTGTTTCACTATTCTCCTCAAAATTCATAAAAAACAGACCCTTCTGGCGGAAGCCATAATAACCCATTCCGAAAATATAAATAATCATCACTATCCAATTGTATTGAAATATCCCAGGTAGATCAACAGCAAAAATAGCTCTAAAGACACCTATTAAATGCCCGAAAACAAGAAATGCAGCAAACCCATGAACCAAATAAAACAACCAGGCTAAATCAACATTTCTGGTAAATGAATAGTAATTTTTTATTTTCTTTTTATGAGCATACAAAAAGAATAAACATATAACATAATAAAGTGGGGAGTTATAATACCACACATAAACTGATATTGTATGCATTAGCGTTTCAGGATCATATTTAAAAAAATCACTAACCTCATTCTGGAAAAAGAAGGGATAAAAACCAGCTAATACAACTACGGTTGGCAAAAGATGAATTAAATGTTTGGGGCTGAGTTTCTGAGAACCACTTGTTATTAAATCAAAATAAATATATAAAAGTGGGCCTATTAAAGTCCAATAGAGAATATCTAAGATGAAAATAAATGGTTTTTTATCCAACAAACCACTTCTATCCGAATAGGAAAAAAAGAGAAAAGCTCCCATTACAAGAATGAATAGAACCAGTATAAAATCAGAAAGCACTTTACGCTTTTTTAATAATAAAAGCGAACTAACAAATAATGATTGAATAAAGCCAATGAGGTAGATTGAATTCATACATGAACGGTTTACGCTACAAAAAGTCTTTTTCAAGACAGTATATACGATAACTATTAAGAAGAAACCCCTATAAATTGTTTTAAAATCATATACAACGATAAAGCACTCCTTCATAAAAAGAGTGCTTTTTGATCATAAAAGACAATTATTCTATTCCTGAAAAATATTTCATGAATTGAACGCGCTCGTATGCAGCTGGATTTTCAGTTTCTTTAATGCTCATCTTTCCAATAAATTCATCAAGAGATTTGAAGCTGTGTTTAGTCATCCACTTTTCAAGCTCGCCTAACATAATATTAATTTCACCAAAACCATTTTTATAAAGCACAGAACTAATTTGAACAGCTTTTGCACCGGCCAATAATTGCTTAACAACAGCCTCTCCATCATGCACTCCAGTTGAAGCAGCGATATCACAATGCAACCTACTTGAGAGCATAGCTACCCAACGTAAAGAAATGGGCAGTTCCTCAGGGGTACTAAAGATATTAGTGGGCTTAATTTCAAATTTATCTATATCAATATCGGGGGAGAAAAAGCGATTAAATAAGACCATCCCTGAAATACCAGTCCACGATAAACTTAAAGCTGTTTTTGCTAAACTCGAAAAATAATAACTCAACTTAACGGCAATTGGGATTGAAACAGCTTTTTGAACTTGATGAATGATATCAAGATACACTTTTTCATTTTCTTCGCCTGTTTTACGAGGATCGGAGGGTAAAATAAAAACATTTAACTCCAATGCATCAGCACCTGCCTCTTGAATTTTTGAAGCAAAGGAAATCCATTCAATGGAACTAACACAGTTGATACTTGCAATAACAGGAATACTGACTGCTGCTTTGGCATCTTTGATAAGCTTAAGATAATTGGATACGGCTGAATCTTTTGAATAATTCAAAATATAATCCGTAGCCTCCGGATACATATTGGTATGCTCATCTTGAGCAATTGTTTTGCTGACATCTTGCATAATCTGTTCTTCGAACAGCGACTTCAAAACAACGGCACTGGCACCATTTTTTTCAATTTCAACAATATTCTCAACTGAGTTAGTAAGTCCTGAGCTACCTACAATAATGGGATTTTTAAGCTCTAATCCCATATACTTTGTTTTTAAATCTACCATTTTATCCTCTGTTTTTTATAAAATTTTACAACTAATTCAAATATAATTTATCAAAAAGCACGAACAGGAATTACCCGTCTGAGTGCAGATCTTCTTGATCCATGAGATGCTCCATCTGAGAAAAGAACACCCCCAGCTATAATAATACCTTCCTCTTGAAACGGATAGGCATGGCTGGTCCAATAAAAGGCATCCGTTACAAAAGTAGCAACTTGACGATTATCATAAAGCCATAACAATTGTTTTGGAGCAGGTAAAAACCAATCATCATAGATTACATCCTCTTCAGTGACAATATAATTATCACATAACCTTACTGCAATATTTTCTTCATCACACATTGAAAGAACTTTCAAGGTATTAGCTGCACCATCGTAAGTATTAAGTTCATACACGAAATTAATATCACTACATCCCCATGGTGCCGAACCTAAATCTGTCTTGTTAACAATAAGCCCATGCTGCTTTAAGGAATCGAGATGATAAATAATTCCACCTCCAAAATATTCACCAACCGAGTGAGCAATATAATCTTCATCAAATCTGATTTCATCCAATGCTATAGTTGATGAATTTGCTTTCCATTTAAATGTATGAGTGCCTTGAGCAACGTAGTAAGAATAACAAAACCAATCCTGTTCTCCGAACCACTTTGCTTTTAATTTCCCATCAATATAAAAAAACAATGTTCCGCTAGTATTCTTAATTCTGAAATTTACATTCCCTTCTTGCTCAAATGTTTTTGTAGTAATAACACATCCTGAATTACCCTCAAGCTGCACTGATTGGCTTCCTTCAAATCCGGAATTAGCAGTCAATTCCCACGAATCAACAATCCATGTTGAAGGAATTCCTTCGCTAAAACTTACAATATCTGGACTTTCACCAATTTGCTCATAAATAACTATTTTTTTGGTGTCTGAAACACTATTTTCAAATTCATCACGTAAAATTACTTTGACTGTATGTTCACCAAGGCTAAATCCATCGAGTTCAACTTTACACACAAATGGCCCCACTTGCAACTCTTCTAAAAGAACATCATCGACATAATAAGCAACATCTTCAATCTGAGAGCCTAACAAGCTGGTCGCCAGCTCAATATATAATACTTTTGTATTGAAAAATATTTCATCGTTTTCAAGAGAACTGATACTCATGAATGGTGAAACTGAATTGTTTTTTTTCTCACAACTCATTAAGAAAGCTAAACAGACAATTAGGCTAAGAATTTTCAAAGGGCTTAATAATCTCATAATGACTCTCAAATTGGGTTATTTATTTTTTTTAAAGATAATAAATATTCGAGCTCCACTATATTACATAAGTTTTTAAATCAAAAAT
>JBFFMB010000121.1:0-5615 GCA_041554455.1 Bacteroidales bacterium | reverse complement strand
AGGAAGTAATACTTTTAAAATACCTTGCTCATATTTTGCTGAAATTTTCTCACTTTTCACGGTGACTGGAAGCGAAAATGAGCGGCAGAATGATTGATAACTAAACTCCCTTTTTGTAAATTGTTCATCTTTTTTTGTCTCACTCTCTACCTTTTTTTCAGATGAAATAGTTAGTAAATTGTTGTTAAGCTCGATTTTGAAATCATTTTTTTCAAAACCTGGAGCAGCAACTTCAACTTCAAATGCATCTGAATTTTCCTTAATGTTAACTGATGGTAAAGTTGTGTTTGTGTTTGAGAAATTTCTGTTTGACCAATCAAATATATCGTTTTCAAAAAATCGGTCAAACAAACTTGGTAGCTGGTTTGAAAATCTAACTAGTGACATAATTCAATCCTCCATTTTTTTGTTATACAATATAAGTCATTATCAAAATAATAATCCTCAATATATGTACCAACCAGTTAGTTATGCAATCTTGTCAGATTGAATTATGACATATTTTCAGTTGTTTGATTTTTTTAAAAATAACTTTTATCCCCATTTTTTTTATTCCCTACACTTGCAATTTTTATTATCCAATTTATTGATAATCGTTATGCTTTGAATCAGAAATGAAACATTGTTTATTTTAGATGAAATCTTCAGTTGTCGTGTTAAAATTTATATTATTTTTGCCAAAGCAAGATGAAGGGGATTTATTCTTCAAAAAAACACAGGAATATTAGGATATTAATTTGAAAGTTGATATTTTTGCACTCCGAAAATTTATATTAGAAATGGCAAAGAAGACAAAAGAAGCAAGAGGACAAATTATCCTAGAATGCACAGAGCATAAAGCAAGTGGTATGCCTGGTACATCAAGATATATCAGTACTAAAAATAAAAAGAATACACCCGAGAGATTGGAAATTAAAAAATTCAATCCTATTCTTAAAAAAATGACCATTCATAAAGAAATTAAATAATTGAACCATGGCAAAGAAAGTAGTTGCATCATTGCAATCAGCAAGTAAAGATTTTGCAAAAGTTATTAAAATGACAAAATCAACAAAATCAGGTGCTTATACCTTTAAGGAAAGTATTGTACCCACTGATAAAGTGAAGGAATTTTTGGCTAAAAATTAAGCATTATATATTCATATATGAAAGGCTTTTTCCTTTGCGGAAGAAGCCTTTTTTTCTAAAATCTAATTAATATGGGCCTGTTTTCATCTTCAAAAAAGAAAAAGGGAAATCTTGACAAAGGCTTAGAAAAAACTAAATTAAGCGTATTCTCAAAAATTTCGAGAGCCGTTGTAGGCAAATCGAAAGTAGATTCAGAGGTCCTTGATAATTTAGAAGAAGTTTTAGTAAGCTCTGATGTTGGAGTAAGTACGACTCTGAAAATTATTGAGCGTATTGAGAAACGCGTTGGTCGTGATAAATATTTAGGAACATCTGAACTTAATACCATCCTTAAAGAAGAGATTGCTGCATTATTGCAGGAAAATACACTGAAAGAGCATTCTGGTTTTGATTTAGAAGGCGTTAAAACACCTTATGTCATTATGGTTGTTGGAGTTAATGGAGTTGGAAAAACAACAACCATTGGCAAATTGGCTTATCGATTCAAACAAGCTGGCAAAAGTGTAGTTTTAGGTGCAGCTGATACATTTCGTGCTGCTGCTGTCGATCAATTGAAAATTTGGTCTGAAAGAGTGGGTGTGCCTATTGTAAGTCAAGGAATGGGGGCCGACCCCGCTTCTGTGGCTTTTGATACGCTAAAATCTGCTTTGGCTAACAATGCCGATGTGGTCATCATTGATACAGCAGGACGTTTACATAATAAGATAAATCTCATGAATGAGTTATCGAAAATCAAAAATGTAATGCAAAAGGTTATCCCTGATGCACCTCACGAAATCCTCTTAATTTTAGATGCCTCTACAGGTCAAAATGCTATTGAACAAGCCCGTCAATTTACAGCAGCTACAGAGGTAAATGCATTGGCATTAACCAAATTAGATGGTACTGCTAAAGGAGGTGTTGCTATTGGAATTTCTGATCAGTTTCAAATTCCTGTAAAGTATATTGGTATTGGTGAAAAAATGGAAGATCTACAGATTTTTGATCGTTTTGATTATGTTGAAACGCTTTTTAATTAATGCCAACCTTTTTGCTTAGTATTTGACAATAAAGTACCAAATCTCAACATTCAATTAACAAATAAATTTCGAGCACCAATGACCGAAGTTAAAAGGTTGTTTTGTGAATTGGAATTTTGCTCATTCATATTTATTTGTATTTTGGTGTTTGTAATTTGATATTTAAGTTTACGAATTATTTCATATGCAGAATAAAAAACTACAATCCATAAACATCGTCACTCTTGGTTGTTCAAAAAATCTTGTAGATTCGGAACGATTAAGCAAACAATTGCAAAGCAATAATTTTACTATTACTCAGGATTCAAACGAGGCATCGGATGTTGTTGTAGTGAATACGTGTGGCTTTATCAATGATGCTAAGCAAGAATCGATTGATACTATTTTGAATTTTATTGAAGCCAAAAAACAAAAGCTTGTTAAAAAAGTTTTTGTGATGGGTTGTTTAAGTGAACGCTATAAGGCAGATTTAGTCAAAGAACTGGACGAAGTGGATGGTTTTTATGGTGTGGCCGATTTGGAGCAAATTGTAAAAGATCTGGGTGCTGATTATAAAATGGAATTATTGGGAGAGCGTGTTTTAAGTACTCCTTCGCATTATGCTTACTTAAAAATAGCAGAAGGTTGTAATCGCAATTGTTCGTTTTGTGCAATTCCTCTTATTCGGGGGAAGCAGATTTCGAAGCCCATTGATGAATTGCTTGAGGAGGCTAAAAAATTAGTGCTTGGTGGCGTTAAAGAGGTTTTGCTAATCGCTCAGGACCTAACCTATTACGGAATCGATTTATATAAGGAAAGTAAATTGACAGAACTGCTAGATCGTCTATCGATGATTCAAGGATTGGAATGGATTCGTTTGCATTATACCTATCCCATCCATTTTTCTGATGAACTATTAAACCTCATTAACGATCGTCCAAATATTTGTAAATATGTTGATATCCCTCTGCAACATGTGAGTGATCATATTTTGAAATCGATGAAGCGTGGAGTTACGGGTGATGAACAACGAAAGCTTGTCTTAAGGATGAAAGAATTGGTGCCAAATGTGGCTATTCGAACGACTATGATTGTTGGCTATCCTGGCGAAACCGCAAGCGATTTTGAAGAGCTTAAAGCTTTTATAAAAGAAATGCGCTTTGATCGATTGGGAGTTTTTACTTATTCTCCAGAAGAAGGAACATCAGCTTTTGAATTAAAAGATGATGTTACAGAAGAACTGAAAACTCAACGAATGGAAGAATTGATGGAGATACAGGAGCAAATTTCACTTGAGTTGAATGAGCAGAAAATTGGGCAGTCGTATAAAGTTTTGATCGATAGAATGGAAGGTGATTATTTTGTTGGTCGTACTGAATTTGATTCCCCCGAAGTTGACAATGAAGTGTTAATTCCAATTGATGCTGATCTTCAATTGGGGCATTTTTATCTGGCTCATATTATTTCTGCATCTCCATTTGATCTATATGCTGAGATCTTGAATTAATTTCTAAACTCAATATTTCTTCTAATGAGAAAAATTAATAATCCTTACGATAAAATTGACAATCATTTTTGTTTTGCTTGTTCCAAGCATAATCCCATAGGACTGAAACTTGAATTTTTAGAAGATGGCGATTATATTTTATGTAAATGGATTCCCAAAAAAGAGTACAGCGGTTTTCATAATGTTTTACATGGAGGAATTCAAGCTGTTCTTATGGATGAAGTGGCTGCTTGGTGTGTGCAAATAAAATATAAAACATCTGGTGTAACTTCAAAATTAGAAACGAGATATAAAAGACCTATTTATATCGATGGGGGAGAAGTTATTTTGAAATCTCGAATAAAAGAGATAAAAAGAAATATTGTGACAGTGATAGTAGAATTATTTAATAGTAAAGGCGAATTATGCTCAGAAAGCGATGTCCAATATTTCACCTTTCCTCAAAAAGTAGCCCAAGAGAACTTACACTATCCAGACTACGATTCCTTTTTCGAAGCGGATTAGAATTCAAAAGTATCGTCTTCAGTCTCTACAAATTCTTCCATTGAAAAATTGGTCATTTCTTCTGTCACTTTAAAATCGTAATCAGGGTATTGGTATATTGGATTTATTGCTTCAGTGGCCCCCATTGAATAACCATAAATGCTTTCATATTCATTTCTGTCTTCACCCATTTCTTCAATTTGTCTTAGATATTCTGAAACAGATTTCGACTCAATAATGATCACTTTATCCATTTTTTCAATAATCGGACTATGATTTCTGGTAATATCATGATCAAACTGGAGAATTCTTCTGCCATCTCTTGTTATTCCAATTGTTCTAAATGTTAGACTTTTCCCTATTCCTGGCAAGTTTAAAACATTACGATCAGTTGAAAGAAATGGGATGTTGTGCTCTTTCCTGAATTCTTGAAGATTCTCAACCATTTTACTCGGTTCAGTAGTGAAAGCTTGAATTTTGTAATTCAGATCTTCAGAAATAATTCCAAGATGTTTTTCCTCTATTTGTTCTTGAACAGCTCTTTCGTTGGTCGCAAAATTGTGGTAATTTTCCATATATCCTTTTACAGAAAACGTATAGTAAGTAAGAACACCAATATCATTAAGTACTTTACGGAGCTTAGCTGTGTGGCCTCTACGAGATGCGGCTGCAGTAAGCACTAATTGGTTGGTTACTATCCAACCAGCGGATAAAAGGCTTTGTACACCAGCCCGAGATTCAGGAGTAATTTCCATAGCCGACTGGAAATGGGTTTGAATAACAAATTGCTTAATTCCAATTTTACTTGCTTTTTCTTTGAATTCTGTTAAAACCTCAATTAGTTCGGGGATTATGCGTTGAGGAAGATACACAGGAATTCTAGTTCCTAATCGAACTCTCAGCATCTCAGCATATTTTTTGCCATCTTCTCTTTTATGATTGGCTTCAATTTTTTTCTTAGCCATCTCATACACTTCATCCAGTATTTTTTTTAAGGATGCATTTGTACTCATAAGAGCGTCTCCGCCAGTGATCAAAATATCTCTTAATTGCGAATCTTCTTCGAAATATTCCATCAATCGACTAAGCTTTTGTGGCCAGGTTTCTTTGGGTCTCAGTTTTTCTAAGTTGAAATTTAAATTCCCTGCCTGAAAATCAAACATGCGTTGGCAGCTTACACATAAGCCTCCACAAGCGCGTCCAACTGTATCAGGAATTAAAATTGCCCCCTCAGGATATCTGCGATGAACATTGTGGGCCGAAGGTAGTATCCATCCTGCAATATTTGGCTTCCCTGGTTGAACGATATCCTCACATTCCCAGGCTATTAATTGACCGAATTCTTCAATTAATTCTTTACTATAGATAATGTAATCTCTAATAACAAGATCAGCTCCTGGTGCGAAATGTGGTTCATAAACATTTAGGAGTGATAAATAATATGGGTTAATAAAAAATGGGATACCTGCTTTTTGTGCATCATTTAATAAAGCCATCGT
>JBFFMB010000120.1:0-5617 GCA_041554455.1 Bacteroidales bacterium | reverse complement strand
TTTTGGTAGATCTATAATTTTCTCAGTTGAAGAAATTAAATCAAATTCTTTTGATAAATCATAGTCTTTAATTACAACAACTTTAGAACCATTTATTGTTTTAGGAGGATTGCTTCTAAAATCATTCATCATTTGTTGAATTTCTTCTGCTCCAGATTTACCCTTGCGCACCACTGATATTAAACTTTCTTTATAAAAACCGTATTCAAGATAGATATCAATTAATATATCATAAATGGTTTTTTCTTGATCAGCAGCCCAAGCTGCAATTTCAGCAATAATTGCACAGGCACTTACGGCATCTTTATCGCGAATGAAATCACCAATCATAAAGCCATAGCTTTCTTCGCCACCGCCAATAAAGGTTTTGCTGCCTTCGTTTTTACGAATAATATCTGCAATCCATTTAAATCCGGTTAATACGTCGTAGAATTCAATATTATTTTTACTGGCCAAGTCAGCCATTAATTCACTCGTAACAATTGTTTTAACGATGTACTCTTTGCCCGTGAGTTTATTGTTTTCCTTCCATTTTGTGATCAGATAGTAAGTCAGTAAACAGGCGGTCTGATTTCCGTTAACCAGAATAAAATCGCCTGCATTGTCTTTCACTGCAATTCCAACACGATCAGCGTCCGGATCAGTAGCCATAACTAAGGATGCTCCAATTTTTTTGGCTTTATTGATTGCCATTTCCAGAGCAGCTGATTCCTCAGGATTGGGCGAAATAACCGTTGGGAAATTTCCATCTGGAGTGCTTTGTTCTTCCACCATTGAAATGTTTGTAAAACCAAATTCTCTTAAGCAGCGAGGAACCATCATCGCTCCAGTTCCATGCAATGGTGTATACACAATTTTGATGTCCTTATGATTTTTAATGGATTCTGGAGAAAGAGAAATATTTTTTACTTCCGCTAAATAAGCTTTATCGACTTCTTCGCCTATCATTTCAATATTTGAATGATCACCATCAAATTTTACTTGAGTTGGATTCGTTATTTTTTGAGCTTCAATGATCACGTTTTTATCGTGTGGGGGAATCAGTTGAGCACCATCATTCCAATAGGCCTTATAACCATTGTATTCTTTAGGATTGTGAGATGCTGTAAGAATAATTCCACTATGACAATTCAAATGACGGATGGCAAACGAAACCTCAGGAGTCGGCCGTAAGTCTTCAAAAAGGTAGACTTTTATTCCATTGGAAGAAAGTACTTGAGCTGCTATTTCAGAAAATTTGCGACTATTATTCCTTGAATCATGACCAATAACCATCTTGATTTGTTCGCCCGGGAATGATTTTATAAGATAATTTGCCATTCCTTGAGTAGCCATTCCAACGGTATATTTGTTCATACGGTTGGTTCCTACACCCATGATCCCTCGAAGACCTCCTGTACCAAATTCAAGATCGCGATAAAAAGATTCAGTTAGTTCTTGAAAGTCAGTATTTATTAATCGTTGGACTTCGTTTCGAGTTTCCTCGTCGTATGATTTATTGAGCCAAATCTTAGCTTTTTTGAGTATTTCTTGATCTGCTTTTGTCATAATGAGAGCAAATATTTAGAGGTTTTTTAAACAAATTTTTAAACTGTCTTTCCAATGAGGAACTTCCATATTTAAGGCCTTTGATATTTTAGATTTATTTAAGACACTATAAAATGGTCTGCTTGCAGCTGTTGGGTAATCTTTACTTTCGATGGGTGTTATTTTACACTCAATGTTTTTAAGCTCGATAATTTCTTTGGCAAAATCGTACCAGCTACAAACCCCTTCGTTTGAAAAGTTGTAAATTTCAACAGTTCCAGTAGTATGCTTTGTAATCAATTTAAGGATAGTAGATGCCAAATCAGCTGCATAAGTGGGTGTGCCGATTTGATCACAGACTACTTTTAATTCATCACGTTCGTTGCCAAATTTCAACATCGTTTTAACAAAATTATTCCCATAAGTCGAATACAGCCAGGATGTTCTGATGATAATGGCTTGTTTGCATATTTTCTGAATTAATTTTTCAGCTTCTGCTTTTGTATAACCATAATGAGAATTAGGAAAGGTTTTGTCTGTTTCAATATATGGGCGGTGATTTGTCCCATCAAAGACATAATCTGTTGAAATATGAATCAGTATTGAATCGTTTTTTATTGCGGCATTTGCCAGATTTTTGATGGCGTCAATATTGATTTTAGAGGCCAAGTCTTTTTCTTCTTCCGCTTTATCAACCGCAGTATAAGCTGCGCAATTGATAATGAAATCAATCTTGTTTTGACCAAAAAAGGTTTCAATTGCTTCTGAATCGCAAATATCTAGTTCTTCAACGTCCGTAAAGAAAAAATTAAAATCAGTTAACTGATTGCTAATTGCATGAATCTCATTGCCGAGTTGTCCGTTACTTCCCGTAACTAGTATATTCTTCATGAATGTTAGACTATGGTTTTAAAGAAATCAATAGTTCTTCCAAGACCTTCTTCAAGATGTATTTTGGGTTCCCAGTCCAATACTTTTTTTGCCAGTGTTATATCTGGTTTGCGTTGAAGAGGATCGTCAGAAGGTAATGGCTCAAATACGATTTTAGACTTAGAATTGGTCAATCTGATAACCATTTTTGCTAACTCAATCATCGTGAATTCTCCTGGATTACCAACATTAACAGGACCAGTGAAGTCGTCTCCAGTAGCCATAAGTCTTGTCATTCCTTCCAATAAATCATCGACATATTGAAAACTCCGGGTTTGGAGTCCATCACCATAAATAGTAATATCTCTGCCTTGCAAGGCTTGGACTATAAAGTTTGACACAACGCGACCATCATTGGGGTGCATACGAGGGCCATAAGTATTAAAAATGCGGATGAGTTTTATACGAACATCATTTTTTTTATGATAGCTTACAAAAAGCGTTTCAGCACAACGCTTCCCTTCATCGTAACAAGCACGAGTTCCTATGGGGTTTACATGACCCCAATATGATTCTGGTTGTGGATGAATTTGGGGATCTCCATAAACTTCACTTGTTGAAGCCTGTAATATTTTTGCATTGATACGCTTTGCTAGGCCAAGCATATTAATAGCTCCTGCAACCGACGTTTTAATCGTCTTTATTGGATTGTATTGATAGTGAATTGGAGAGGCTGGACAAGCTAGATTATAAATTTCATCAACTTCGATAAAAAATGGCATGGTTACATCATGACGAACCATTTCAAAATAAGGATTATCCAAGAGGTGAATGACGTTCTTCTTTTGTCCTGTGAAATAATTATCTAGACAAATAACTTCGTTTCCTTCGTTCAATAATCGTTCACACAAATGTGATCCTAAAAAGCCAGCACCACCGGTTACAAGAATTTTTTTCATAAGCAAAATTAAATTTAGATAAAGATATGAAAATAAAAAAAGCCTGATAAAAATATCAGGCTTTTAATTTTATTTGGATGTATTTAAACCGATACACGTATATTTAAAACCTTTGCTTTGCATTTCTTTGGCGTCATAAATATTCCTGCCATCGAATATGTTAGGCTCTTTTAAAAGCTTCTTAATAATATTAAAATTCGGGAATTTGAATTCATTCCATTCAGTCATAATTAATAAGCAGTCTGCATCAATTAATGTGTCAAATTGATCTTCTGCATATTCAATTTTATCACCAATAATGCGTTTTGTTTCATGCATTGCAACTGGGTCATATGCTTTAACTGTTGCTCCAGCTTCCACAAGTTTGTCAATGACTACTAATGAAGGGGCTTCACGCATATCATCCGTTTTAGGTTTAAATGATAAGCCCCAAAGAGCAATTTTTTTACCTTTTAAATTTCCATTATAAAATTTAGATATTTTGCGATACATGATGGATTTTTGATCTTCGTTCACATCTTCAACAGCTTGTAAAACCCTTAATTGATAATTGTTTTCTGCAGCTGTTTTTACCAATGCTTTCACATCTTTAGGGAAACAAGATCCGCCATAGCCAGCACCAGGGTAAATAAATTTAGTTCCAATACGAGTGTCAGAACCAATGCCCTTACGAACCATATTTACATCAGCTCCAACAATTTCGCAAAGATTAGCGATGTCATTCATGAAACTAATTTTGGTAGCAAGCATAGAATTTGCCGCATATTTGGTCATTTCGCATGAAACGATATCCATAATAATAATTGGATGACCATTCATTGTAAATGGTTTGTACAATTGTTTTACCAATTTTTCTGCTCTTTCAGAATCAACTCCTACGGCTATACGATCTGGACGCATAAAATCATCAATAGCAGCTCCTTCTTTTAAAAATTCTGGATTTGATGCTACATCAAACTCAATTTTAGAACCACGTTTGTCAAGTTCATCTTGAATAGCTTTTCTGACTTTTTCAGCAGTACCAACAGGAACTGTACTTTTTGTTACCATTAATATGTAATCATTCATGTTTCTTCCGAGTTCGCGAGCAACATCTAATACATATTTTAAATCTGCACTACCATCCTCATCTGGAGGCGTCCCAACAGCACTAAAGATTACTTCACAGCCATCTAAGGTTGATGCTAAGTCAGTTGTAAAGTGTAATCTTCCTTTTTTAGTGTTACGCAAAACCATTTCCTCAAGTCCTGGTTCAAAAATAGGGATGATTCCTTTATTGAGATTATCCACCTTTTCTTTATCAATATCAACACACGTAACATCTATGCCTACTTCAGCAAAACATGTACCTGACACTAAACCAACGTATCCAGTTCCTACAATTGTAATTTTCATGATTTATTTTTTAAAAGTAATTAGCTTAATTAAGAAGGCAAATATAAAAATTATCACTTATGAAAAAAGTATAAAGCAATTTATTTAATAAAATGTTAGTCTTAATAACGTTTATGTTATTCAAATGCTGAAATTTATTTGAGGGAGCTTAATAAAAAAAGAGACTCAAATTTTGAGTCTCTTTTTTGTGATCAGCCCGGGGTTCGAACCCGGGACCCTTTGATTAAAAGTCAAATGCTCTACCAACTGAGCTAGCTAATCATTCTTTTATCGTTTTGGAGGTGCAAAATTAAAGATAATTTTTATTTCTGCAACATTAATACTGAAAAAAAATGGTTTTTTTTTTAGTATTAAAGAATGCCTTTTCCTTGGCGGACAATAAGCGTTTCATTTTGAGTGCAATCCACAATAGTGGAAGCTTCATTATCACCATAACCTCCATCAATTACAATGTCAGCAATATACTTGTATTTTTCATAAATCAGTTCAGGATCGGTTGTATATTCTATAATTTCATCTTCATCATAAACAGATGTTGACATGATTGGATGACCAAATTCTTGTACAATGGTTCGAATTATATTATTATCAGGAACTCGTATACCAACGGTTTTCTTTTTACTTTGGAAAAGTTTTGGAACTTTATTGTTTGCTTCTAAAATAAAAGTGAAAGGACCAGGTAAATGTTTTTTCATTAATTTATAAGTCTCATTACTTATTGGACGTGTAAAATCTGATATATGACTTAAATCAGAGCAAATAAATGAAAAATTTGCTTTTTCCTTTTTAATACCTTTCAATTGAGCAATTCGTTCAACAGCTTTTTTATTATAGATATCACACCCAAGTCCATACACTGTGTCGGT
>JBFFMB010000119.1:0-5635 GCA_041554455.1 Bacteroidales bacterium | reverse complement strand
TTCATTTTATCACTTTCTTCAGCCTTAATTTTTTGTTTCTCAAGTTCTATCATTATTTGAGAATTTAATTTCAATTGCTGCTGGAGGTCTTTGGTCTTATTACGCACTTTTATCTTTAATATTCTGTTTGTTATTAAGAGCAACAGAATTAGAGTGGTGATCAGAGCGCTTATTATGAGTATGAATTTTAAATGGTTTTTCCAATTGAATTTTTTTTGATCGTATTCGGTAATCCATTTGTCATATATTTGTTGATATACACCATTGGCTAAAATAATTTCTAATCCATTATTTAATAATTCAGCTAATTCCTGCGAATCCTTAGATACTTTAAATCCCATACTGCGTTCTAAGATTCTATGCTCAAGGGGGTCTAAGTAATTTTTTCCAAGTTTTTTTGCATAATACATACTTCCTATTCTTTGCCCAAATATGCATGTAACATCTTCTCTGTCCAGCATGTTGATTAACTGTAAATAGTTATCTGCATATACAAACTGAGCCGTAGGATTAATTGAAAGTACATAATGAATAAGAACATCATTTTTCCACATGGCAACAAGTGGTTTTTTTGCAGATCTCAAATGTTCAATGGAGAATTTGTTTAAGAAGTTTGTATTGTATAAAAAGCAGTGAGATGTGTTTATTGTTGAACGGGTGTATATATAATCCTCGTCGGGAATTCCGGGGTAATGAGTGCCACCAATAGCTTGAATTTCTGATTTTTTAAGAGCTTCGTTAATAGCGGCCCAATTATCTCCTTTTATGCTTATATTCAATCCATAAAGTTCATTAATCGCATTTATTATATCAATATTAAACCCGATCAAATCTCCCTTTTCGTCCATATAATTATAAGGAGGATAGTTGTTGCTAAACATTATTTTATATTGGTCTGATGCTTTGAGGGGAGTAATTGAAAGAAACAAAAGGAATGTAAAAATAATATTTCGCATAAGAGGTCTTTTAGTTTAGGCAAATTTATAAAAGTTTTTAATAGTTGATGAGAAATAATAAGTTGTAAGTACTCCAAGGATTCATGATAGAAATTGTTTAAATGTTTAACTTAAATATGAAAGTTTAAGCAAAATAAAGTGATGATTATCAGTAAATATGGTGTATTTATTTTGCCTTTTTTTGAAAAATTTATGTCCAATACTAAGTCCAACAGCAATGTATAGAAAAGGGGGTAAAAAGGCAGAAACAGTAAAATGCAAAAATCCTGTAAATATTTTCTTTACAGGATTCTGCCGTTTTTTGCTATACATTCTGGTGATCCAGACAGGATTCGAACCTGTGACCCGCAGCTTAGAAGGCTGCTGCTCTATCCAACTGAGCTACTGGACCATTTTTCAGGCTGCAAAGATAGAAATTAAATCATTTTAGAAGCTAAAATAATGAGTATAATTTAAAAAAAATCCAAAATTCAATTTCCAAATGACAAATAATAGTCAAATTCCAAAATTCAATTTAAAAATTGATTGATCTGGAATTTGGCTATTGTGATTTATTTGTGATTTATTTGTGATTTGATAATTGTTTATTATGTTAATTATTTTACGAGTTCATAACCCATATCAATCCCTTTATCTACAGCAGGAATTCCTTCTTTCATCCATTTTGGCATGGGTGCTCCTTTAAGGTAATGATTGAAAAATTGAGATAATCTGATTTGGAAATCATGTTTATCAACTTCTTTCAATGGCCAGTGATCAGCTTCGTTATAATTGAGTAACCAAGCAGGTTTTCCCATTCGGCGTAAGCCAATAAAAAACTCAATGCCTTGCCACCATGGCACATAACCATCATCATCATTATGCATAATAAGGATGGGCGTATTGATTTTATCAAGTGTGAAGATAGGGGAGTTCTCAATATAACGTAGTGGTGATTCCCAAATCGTTTTACCAATGCGGCTTTGTGTATGTTCGTATTGGAAAGAGCGGTTCAAACCCGTATTCCAACGAATTCCACCGTAGGCACTTAACATATTCACAACTGGAGCTCCTGATTCAATAGCCGCAAATAGATTCGTTCTTGTAGCTAAATAAGCTACCTGATAACCACCCCAACTATGACCTTGTGCACCAATTGCTTTTTCATCGATAAATCCTTCAGATATCAATTGTGTGATCCCAGGCATTACGCAATTAAAGGCATCTTCGCCAGGATATCCTGTTTTATAATAAACATCTGGATTGAAAATAATATATCCGTTCCCAGTGTAAAAATGATAATCAACCGTTGAGCGGCCATTTTCAGGAATATGATGACTATATAAATTCTGCGAACTTTTTTCGTAGAAATTAACAATTAATGGATATTTCTTATTCGGATCGAAATTAGCAGGTTTATGAAGTGTTCCCTCCAATTTGCGACCATCTAGTGAAGTCCAAGTGTATAATTCGGCTGTTCCCCATAAAAATTCCTTTTGTTGAGGATTCGCATCTGTGATTTGTTTGTAATTTTTAAATCGTAGATCAGAAGACAATAAGTTAGGGAAGATCTGGAAATCTTCCTTCGTGAAAATAACGACATCCGCTTCTTTTGCTTTAATAATTTGTCTGCCGATCTTAAATTTTCCAGCGAATAACTCTTTTGGTGTATTTTCCTTTTTTAGGCTTGTTGAATAAAAACCTTCAGCACGAGTGATATCATTATGACTTTTTAAATACATGATGTCCGAATCATCGATGCCTTCTTTCATCCAATCTTCTCGATTATTAAATATAATTGCGCGGTAGCTATTGCTCGTTTCTCTCCCGTTTGAAGTTAACCGAATAGGCTTCACTTTATTTTCAGGATCTAATTTCCAAATGTCATACCTATCGTAAATCAATAAAGCTTTATCTTTTTGTAACCATCCAATAGTTCTATATGAACTCGGTGGGTTAGGAATGTCATTTAATTCATCAGCAACTTGTATCGTTTTTGGATTAGAAATTCTGTATTCAAATCCACTTTTAATATTATAGGTATACCAACTGGTATCCATAGCGTTATACCAGTACAGAAATGTTCCTTCTGGTGATGGGCTTGGATTTGCACGGCAATCTTTTTTAATCATTTTCGCTTGACCAGTTTCAACATCAATCAAATAAAAATCGTTGTGAGTAGGGTAGGCTTCCCACATTGTTTGTACCGCATAGGGCCAATTTGATACAGCTAATACATAGTCTGAATTTCCTTCATCAATTAATTGAAGACCAGTATATTCTTTTGTTTCTAGTTGAACAGCAGTTCCTTTGTCAATATGATAAACGGCGGTGTAGGCTTTTTTTAAATCTTTCTTTTTTTCTGCAATTTGAACGGTTTGTAAAACGGCTTCATCATAATGCCAAACATCTACATTAGAAATTTCCTCATCTAATATGGTGGTATCCTTTTCAGGAATGATGGGAGCTGTTCCAAAATATAAACGATCTTTTTTCTCCGCAAAAGTGAGTTTTTCGTTTGGACTTAATTCCCAACCATCTGTTAAATTATTTTGAGTCTTATTAATGATTTCTTTGGCAAAACCTTTTTCTTCCCAAAGATAGAGGGAGTAATGCTTTGTTTCTTTTTTGTTGGTGGTTGTGTCATGCAAAAAAGCAATCTTTGATCCATCTTTTTTGATGCTTATTTGTGTGTAATCACCTTTAGCTTCAAGCAATAAATCTTGACGATTATCTTTCAAGTTATATCGATAAATACCTGCTTGAATATCGCCCTCTTTTCCTTTAGTGACAAAAACTAAATAATCACTTTCTTCAGCAAAAGAATAAGACGTTACATATGGGCGAGTAAAGGTTTTTCCTGTTTTTAAATTTCTAACCATTAGAGTGAAACCATTATCCTTGCTCTCTTTTGGCCCCTTTTTGTCTTTTATAACAACTTCATCTTTTTTGGGTTCTTCTTTCTTTTCTTTCTTCTTTTCTTTTGTATCAATGGGTTTTACTTGATAAGCAATCCAACCATCTAACTTTTCAGCTACTTTATAAGAATCGATACGCGGAATTTTTTCTAGTTCTTTGGTCTTTAAATTGAAAATGCCTAATTCAGATAATGGCATATCATCTTTCTTGGTTTTTTTTAATTTAAGGACACGAACACTATCTTTTAAAGGGTTGATTTTAAATACTGCAAAATCAGATCCTTTTGTTATATCAGCTTTGCTTCCACCAGTAATTGAAGTGATTTCTTCACCCTCTTTTGATGTGATTTTAAGAACAGCATCTCCTTTCCAAGGAGTACTAACCCATACGATATGTTCTCCATCATTCGAAATTTTTGTATCTCTAATTCGATTCCATTTTTGGATGACATCTAAATCAATTGCTCGTTTCGTTTCTTGGGCAAAAAAGATATTGCTAGTGAGTAATAAAAATGCTAATAGTGTTATTCGTTTCATAATCATTTTAATTGGTTTATTGATTTGAATTTGAATACAATATTAACGAATAATCTGTATAAATAAAAAAGCTCGAGTAAAATACCCGAGCTTCTATATGTAATATTCTATTTAATATACAAATGCTGATTATTCATATCTCAATGCATCCACAGGATTGCTTAAAGCTACTTTTATAGTTTGATAACTAATCGAAATCCAACCAATGGCCAGAGTGATTAAAGTGCCTCCAACATAATAAATCCAACTAACATCAATTCGGTCGGCGAAGGAGTTAAGCCAATAATTAGTTCCGAAATATGCCACTGGCCATGCAATAATGCTTGCAATGAAAACCAATTTTACAATTTCTGTCGACAATAGTTTGACAATAGAAGCCACACTTGCTCCATGTGCTTTACGAATACCAATTTCTTTTGTTTTTACTAATGCTGTATAAGTTATCAATCCTAATAAGCCTAAGCTTGCAATGAGGATCGCAAGGATTGCAAAGACTGTGAATATCTTCCCTGTCTTAGCTTCTGCATTATACAGTTTATTGTAATCTTCTTTAAAAAAGAAATAATTAAATGGCATTGTATAACTGTATGAATTCCATGTTTTCTCAATAAATTCAACGGTCTCGCGTATATTATTTTTATTTAGACGGACAACCAAATAACCCTCTTGATTCCCCCTCATTACAGTCAATGCAACAGGTGCAATATCTAAATGAAGTGATTCGATATTATAATCTTTCATAACACCTATGATTGGCAAATTAAACCACTGGCCTTCTCCTTGTGGAACCTGCAAGTTTTTGCCAATAACAGGAGCTTCTAGACCAAGAACCTTAACAGCTGTTTCGTTTAAGATGATAGCGGTGGAATCAGTTCCATAGGATTTATCAAAAAATCGACCCTCTGTTAATTCAAAACCCATCACTTTTGGATATTCAAGGCTCACTCGATTTTGCATAAGTAAATAGGTGTTCTTATCTGGGTCATTTTCAACAAACATGGCATTGTTTGAATATCTTTGTTTACCTGGAATTGTTGACGAATTACCAACACTTAAGACGTTTGAATTTTTTAATAGTTCTGTTTTAAAGGATTCAATATGATTTTTCAACGCATCTGGTCTTCTAATACATAAAATGTTTTCTTTGTCAAACCCAATGTCTTTGGATCGCATATAACTCAGTTGATTATAAACGACCATTGTTCCAATAATAATTGTAATGGAAATTAGGAATTGAAATACAAC
>JBFFMB010000118.1:0-5670 GCA_041554455.1 Bacteroidales bacterium | reverse complement strand
CATAGTTTCGATAAATAGGTAAACGATCAGTGGAAGTCTTCATTTTAAATTCTGTCTGTACGCTATCCTTTGTAAACAAAGCCTTCACTTTAAATTTTTGATTCGGATAAAAATACTTAAGTCCGACAAATGTCTTCATTTGATCAGCTGTCATTGGACTCTCATCTGCTTTGGTAAATGAGATATCCTTATCGTTTCGGTGATGCGATATCTCATCAATATAATAACCCTCCGACAATTCTTTTAAAGCCTGTTCATTATCTGCATTAAAAAATAAATTTACGTACAGATAAGCAATCCCCTCGTTGAGAACGGTACGGAAACCCTGACTTGATTTCCACCATTTTACTTGATCGTAGCTGCGATCTTCACCAGCAATGATTCCGACTGTAATATCTTCTCCTACTGCTTTTTGAAATAATAGTTTGCTTCTACGAGCATGACAACCTAAGGTGTATACATTTACTCTTTTTACCTGTGAATGAGTAGTATCCAACCAATGGCTTAATAATAAGCCTGTGGCGTATGTGCGATCTCTGAATACAGTATTTGGAATTGAAATCGTATGTATCAATGTGCTGTCCATACCCATTTTTATCAGAGTTGCACGCATTAGTTGAGCGGATGTTGTATAACCAGTTAAATAATATCCTTGTCCGATAGGTTTTCCAGTGATAAGTATTTTGTCATAACCTCCATCATAAAATTCACTCATCATATTTCGCAATGTATAATCAGGCAAAAAACCCTCAACGACTAGCAAATTAGTAGGGACTGGGTCGTTTTCTGAAAGGAAATGGTTTAGGTTCTTAAAAGTGAAAAATAGTGTTATTAGAATAATAAAAATAATCAATATTCTTGAAAACCAGCTTAAACCTATTCTGTTTCTGCGATTTATGAATTGTATTCTAGCCATATTGTTAATTATATTTAAATTGCAATTTAGCAATTTTTGATGATTTTATGAGATTGATAGATGTTAAATCAATATTTCTTAAATTTGTTCGTATAAAATGGAATTAGATAATATCCGCAGAGAATATAATAAAGGGAATCTGAACGAATCGGATGTAAAACCCAAGCCTATAGATCAGTTTAGTCTATGGATGAAGGATGCTATCCAATTTGTGCCTGATGACCCAACAGCCATGATCCTTTCTACAGTATCTCTCTCAGGGATGCCATCCTCTCGCATTGTTTTATTAAAAGATTTTAATACAGAAGGTTTTACTTTTTTTACCAATTATGGAAGTCGAAAAGGGCAGGAGATTTTTTCAAATCCAAATGCATCGATTCTTTTCTATTGGAAGGAACTAGAACGCCAGATCAGAATTGAAGGTTTGGTTCTTAAAACAGATTCGGAAGTTTCTACGAATTATTTTGATAGCCGTCCTTTTGAAAGCAGAATAGCTGCTGATGTTTCTAAGCAGAGTAGCGAAATTAAAAATCGTGAAGAGCTAGATGAATCCTTTGTAAAGCTCAAAGAATATTATGATAAAAGACCGATTGTTAGACCTGTCAATTGGGGTGGTTATATCCTAAAACCTGATTATTTTGAATTTTGGCAAGGAAGAGAGAATCGAATGCATGATAGGATTATTTATGTATTGGAAAACGATTTGTGGGAAATTAAACGATTAGCACCTTAGCATAGCAGCTATTAGCTTTTTGCCCTAAGCTATTGCTAAGGAATAATCAATGATCAATAAAAACAGTTATTTTAATAATGGAATACCAAACGCAACTTCTTGTCGTCATGTTGGCCTATATGGCTGTGCTCATTATGTATGGCATTTATCAAGGTCGTAAAGTGAAAACCGAAGCAGACTATGCTATTGCCGGTAGAAAATTGCCAGGTTGGGCAGCCGCTTTGTCTGAACGTGCAACGGGTGAATCTTCCTGGGCTTTATTAGGTTTGCCCGGTGCTGCTTATGCTACAGGATTAACCGAAATTTGGACAGCCATTGGTTGTGTGGCTGGTATTATTACAGCCTGGGTGTTGATTTCTTGGCGCTTACGCGATGAAGCAGAAAAGTATGATGTGAATTCCTTTACCGAATATATTGCTAAACGACATGGCGAAACAGGTATTTGGTTAAGAGTGGTTGGAAGCGCAACCATCGTTTTCTTTTTCTTCTTTTATGTGGGAGCCCAATTTTTAGGGGGTGGGAAAACCTTACACACCATGTTTGGAATCGATCAGTGGCTGGGAATGTTAATTACCGCTTTGGTGATTATTCCTTATACGATTTATGGGGGTTTCCGTAGTGTGGTTTATACGGATGTCATTCAAGCCATAGTCATGATTACCACTTTGGTTCTTGGACCCATAGTAGGAGTCATTTATATAGCCAATCATCCCGAATTATTTGCCACTAGCATTCCAGAGGCCTTGACGAAGGCCGGGCCAGCTTATACCTCCTTGACAGGTGGTGCAGGTGGATTTGTGGCAGGTATCGTGATAGCTGGAGGTTTTTCCTGGTTCTTTGGTTATTTAGGTGGACAACCACAATTGAGTATGCGTTTCATGGCCATTGAAGATGCCAAGCAAGCAAAGAAAGCACGTAATATTGGAGTCTCCTGGACGATTGTAGCATATATTGGCGCATTGGCCTTGGGTTGGATAGGCTTGGCCATTTTTGGTCCTACAGGCTTGGCAGATCGTGAAACCGTTATGCCAGCCGTTGTTTTAAAAATATTTCCTCCTGCGATAGCAGCAGTATTAATTATGGGAGCTATCGCCGCCATGACTTCAACGGCAAATTCATTACTGATATTATCCTCTACTGAGTTATCGGAAGGATTATTAAAACCATTGATACAATATAAATCCGAAGAAAAAGCCCTGTTTAGATCGCGTTTGATTACAGCATTACTAGCCGTCATTGCATTGGGATTGTCTTATGTGATGCCCTCTGAATTTATTTTTACCCTCGTAAGTTGGGTCTGGGCTGGTATTGGCGGAACCTTTTCTGTGGTTATTTTGTTAACTCTTTTCTGGAAAAAATTCCATGGTAAAACGGCTATTATAACCATTTTAGTAGGGATGCTATTTACCATTGTTTGGATCACTACGGGAATGGATGCCATAATTACTGCACGCATAATGACTTTCTTTATTGCAGGATTTACGGCCCTTCTTTCAACTTTGCTTATCCCGAAGAAATAATTTAAAAATGGCTCTTACAATAATTTAGTGTCTAGATATTTCTATTAAAATAACAATTTACAATACGCAAATTCCAATATCTAGCTTTTGATTTTTTGAAAATTGGATATTTCGTTTTTATTTAAATGGCAGTGTAACCAATCATTTTATTTCGAGTATTGATATATGTCATGATTATGTTTGTGAATAAACAATTGAGAAGTGTAACATTGTTTTTTTTAAATCGTCTATTTCATATTATTCAATTTCACTGATTCATATTATTCAATTTCACTGAAAAATCTAGTATATGCTGAAAAATTATATCACTATCGCCATTCGGAATATTCTCCGTCAAAAAGGATACTCATTTATTAATATTTTAGGATTAGCCGTTGGTTTGGCGGCTGCTATTATTATCTTATTATGGGTAAAATTTGAGTTTAGTTATGATAAAGGAAACGAAAAATTAGATCGGATTTACCGTGTTGGACAAACCCAATTTTATACCTCTGGTCCTTTGCATGTATTTGCCATGCCTGCGCCATTAGCAGCACAAATGAAAGCGGATTTCCCGGAAATAGAGGATGCCTTTCGGTATACCTATGGCGGAAAGATCGTTCGTTATGAAAATAAAAAGTTTTCAGAACAAATGCTCTATGCTGATAAAGAAATGTTCTCTGTATTTGATTTTGAATTTATTGCCGGAGATCCTACAACGATTTTTGATGATTTTTCATCCATTGTTATTTCTGAGAAAATGGCCAAAAAATATTTTTCCAATGAAAATGCCATTGGAAAGGTCTTGATCTTTAATGATACCAAGAGTTTTAAAGTAACAGGCGTTATTAACGATTGTCCAAATAATTCTTCCCTGCGATTTGATTTATGCATTCCTTTTGAGCATCTTGCCGAAGATCGAGACACGGATTTGACACAATATGGATGGAACTCTTTTGCTATATATGTTTTACTAGCCGATGGCGTGACAATGGAAACTGTGAACCAAAAAATTGAACACTATTTTCAAGTTGTGCGTAATATGCCTGAATTTACTACTACGCTTTGGTTATGGCCATTATCAAAAATTCACCTATATCGTTTTTCAGGAGGTGGTTTGATTAATACCATTTATATGTTCATCCTCATTGCTGCATTTATCCTTTTAATTGCTTGCATCAATTTTATGAATCTGGCAACCGCACGATCCACCATCCGATCAAAAGAAATTGGTTTACGGAAGGTCTTGGGTGCCAATCGTAAGCACATCATCAATCAGTTTATTGGCGAATCGGTATTTACCTCTTTCCTGTCCCTCATATTTGCGATACTCATTGTTTCTTTAGTATTACCGGCTTTTAATGTAATCACCTCAAAAGAGCTGTCGTTTAATTTCTCTGATCCGGTCGTTGTCCTAGGATTGATTGCCTTAACACTATTTACAGGTCTTATTGCAGGGAGTTATCCATCGTTATATCTCTCATCCTTTAAGCCTATAGCGGTTTTAAAAGGCTTTGCAAGTAAGGGGAAATCGGGTGCTAATTTCCGTCGAGTATTGGTCGTATTTCAATTTACCCTTTCGATTGTATTGATCATTGGAACCGTAATCATTGTACGTCAATTAGACTTTTTGCAGAATAAAGACATTGGTTTCAATAAAGAAAACGTAGTTTATATTCGTATGCCGGGCGATGTAAACTCAAAATTTGAGACCATCAAACCTTTATTGCTTCAAAATCCGAAGGTGGAGTATGTCAGTCGTTCAAGTGATTTGCCCATTAATGTAAACAGTAATACCGGTGGAATGAATTGGGATGGCAAAGAAGAATCTGAAGATTTCTTGATCGGCATCACCTTCGTGGATGTGGATTTTGAAAACACTATGGGAATGGAACTTACCGAAGGACGGTTTTTCTCCAATGAATATAGTTTAGATACCTCTGCTGTGGTGCTAAACGAAAATGCAGTTAAAGTCATGGGATTGGAAGATCCTGTAGGAAAATGGGTTGATTGGGGTGAGGAAAATCGTTTTCACATCATTGGGATTGTGAAGGATTATAATTTTGAACATTTGAGTGAGGAAATCAGCCCTCTTGCTATTTTTAATCAGGGAGAAAATTGTAGCTATTTGATGCTTAAGATCAATAAAAGCGATGTAAAATCGACGATAGAGTTTATTGAAACGACCTGGAATACGATGTTCCCAACCATCCCATTTGCATCTACCTTCTTGGATGAAAGTTATCGCGCGATGTATGCCATGGAAGAAAAAAGTGGTGAGTTGTTTAAATACTTCGCTATACTAGCCATCCTTATTTCAAGTCTAGGACTTCTTGGATTGGCCTCTTATTTGGCCGAACAAAAAACCAAGGAAATTGGTATTCGTAAAGTATTGGGTTCATCGGTGGGCGAAATCGTTCTTATTATGTCTAAAGAATTCTTAAAATGGATAGTCGTTGCCAATATAATAGCCTGGCCATTGACTTGGTTCTTGGGAACTAAGATGTTGGATATGTACGCCT
>JBFFMB010000117.1:0-5676 GCA_041554455.1 Bacteroidales bacterium | reverse complement strand
TTACTTAAATGATTTTCACTAAAGTACAAATATAAATCACAAATTGAGAAAAATAAATTGTGATATTTTGATTTTGGAGTTAATAAGTAGCTAATTAAATTTATGATTTATTAATATTTCTTTAGGGTAATTAAGAATTCAATCATCTTATTTAAATTAAATTTGATAAACTTAACCTAAAACTAAAAATTATGAAAAAATTTTGGATTCTATTTTTTGTTTCCATTCTAATTGGAATTTCAATGTCTGCAAACGCACAGGAAGCAGAAGAGGGCATAAAGCCAGCACTATTGGTGATAGATGTGCAGAATGCTTATATGGGAATGATGGACCAAGAGGCAATAGATTCACCTATTGATATGATCAATGCTTCTGTATGGGTATTTAACCAACTAAAGCTTCCTATTGTGTATGTGTATCATCAGAGTAAAGAACAAGGTCCACCGCTTGATTCAAAGGAATTTGAATTTACGGATAAAATTCCAGTTCCAGAAGATGCTACGAAGGTGATAAAACACTATGGAAATGCGTTTAATAAAACAGAGCTAGACAAAATATTAAAGGATTTAGGTTGTAATACTTTATTTCTTTGTGGTTTAAGTGCTACAGGTTGTGTGATGGCTACTTATGTAGGTGCTAATGATTTAGATTATAATACCTTTGTGATTAAAGATGCATTGATGAGTGGAGATCATGCAAAAACAAAAATGATGGAAGATGTTATGCAGTCAATGAGATTGCAATCATTATATTTCTTTCTGCCGAATTTGAAGTAATCTTTTGAGTATAACTATAACCCATAAGTTAATTTATGGGTTATAGTTATTTATTCATCCAGCAAATCAAATTTATCAATTAGATAAATAAAGCTGGCCATAGCAGCACTGCCCAATTGCATTTCGCGGAAATTAATTTGATCAAACGTATCGTTTGCACAATGATGCATATCAAAATATCGTTGCCAATCGGAGCGATAACCAGCAAGCGGGACCCCTAATTCTTTAAGAGGATCAATATCAACACCACCGCCACCAGCAATAATTTCTTCAATGCCATAAGCTTTTAATAAGGGAAGGTATTCCTGCATTTTAGCAAGAGCAGTTTTGGGAGCATTCGTCGTAAAAAAACGAGGAGAAAAACCTCCTGCATCTGATTCTAATGCGAAGTAATTTTTAATATTATTTTCTTTTGAATAAGCGAGATAAGCGTTTCCTCCAGACTGATATAATTCTTCATCCATATATAGAATAACACGAATACTTCTTTTATTTTTAATCCCAAGTGTTTTTATTAAACGCAATACCTCTGTTGATTGTAAGCAGCCCACACCATCATCATGAGCACCTTCAGTATTATGCCAGGCATCAATATGCCCACCAACAACGATGTATTCCTCAGGCTTTTCAGTTCCTCTTAAATCAGCTATTAAATTAAAGGTATTGGTAATAATGTCTTCGGCATCTACTTTAATCGTTAGTTTTAATTGAGGATTGCTTTTTAAAGCTTTACTTAGCTTTTCAGCATCATTGGTTGAAACAGCTATAGCAGGAATTTTGTCGCCTTCCATTTTACAGCTTCCCGTATGTGGGAAATCATTTAGGCCATCCGTGGCTGAACGAGTTATCGAGGCAATAGCACCATATTCTTTTGCAACTGATGGTCCCCAATAACGTTGATCTATAGCTTCACCATAGGCTGAAAAGACATTAAATTTAGTGGGATCCATTGGTCGATTGTAAAATACAATTTTACCTTCAATTTTTTCTCTACCCAATGCACGAACTTCATCCAAACTCATTACTTCTATGATTTCTGCGCTGACTCCTTGCTTTGGTGTAGAACCCGATGGACCTAGGGCATCAATATTCAAGAAGATTTCTTTTCCATCCATCATCATTGCAGCAGAGGCTGAATTACAGATCCAGGCAGGGGAGGAAAAATTTTGCAAAAACACCGTATCTGCATTCATCTCTTCCATGTATTTTTTCATAATATCGATGGCAATAAATGAATTAGGTGTACCGATCAATCTAGCGGGAGCTTCTTTACATAAGCGCTCCAATTGTTTGTAGGCAAGATCTGTTGATAATGCATTGCTATAAATAGCCTTAATCGTTTCATTTTCTGTAGACTGTGCATTAGCTAATTGTATGAGAAAGCAAAGTAGGAGTAGCGTAAAGATTTTTTTCATTTCATTCGTTATTAATCAATATTGGGCTGTAAATTAGGAAAAGATGTTGACTCTGAAAATTAAATTATACGAACTGAGAATATTTATTGACTTACATCAATTCATATCATTGAATTAAAATTTACAACATACTTAGCCAATTTTTTCGTGTGATTTTATATAGATAAACATCTAAGTGGAAAAATTTTGCTTGTTTGTCAATGGTCATTCCATTTTTTTGAGCAACTTTTTGCGATGCGATATTCCGAATGTCGATGATTGAAAATAATTCTGCTGTAATTTTATTTTCAAAGGCATAATCCCTCATTTTTCTTGCAGCTTCGGTAGCATAGCCATTACCCCAGTATGAGGGGATTACGTGGTAGCCAATTTCAATTATTGCTTGCTCTTCAAACGTTTGACTTAAAAGTCCGCATTGTCCGATCATTTTGCCAGATGTTTTTTCAATCAAGGCTTGATGGCCGTATCTGTTATTCTGATATCGTTCTAATTGAATTTCAATCCACTCTTTGGCTAATGTATGTTTGTCATAATTTACATCAAAGCCCAGAAAATCAAGGGAGGGATTATCTACAAAAAATGCTTCCCAGTCATTAATATCTGAAAATTCGAGTGGGCGAATGATTAGGTGTTCTGTTGTTGTGTTCTCGAGATACATTAAATTTGTTTTTATTCGTTTAATCAGAAGTTCGTCAATTATTAGACTGGCTTTTGTGAAAAAGACATTTTTTATTGATTTTTTTTAATTGAGATACTAAATAAGAATTTAAATCTAAATTAAGAAACTAAATTTATTTGATAGCTTATGCTCTCGGATATTTTTTTAAATTTGTGATAATACATCGAATACTAACCTATAATAAATATATAAATGATTGATTTTTCATTAACCAATGAACAACAGCATATCATTGAAAAGTATCGTGATTTTGCTGACAGAATTATCCGCCCCGACAGATTAAAGTATGATAAATTGGCTGAATTTCCTTGGGAAATTGTTAAAAAGGCTTATGATGAGGGTATCATGAACGGGCCTATGCCAAAGAAATTTGGGGGTAGTGGGTTTAATATTTTTGATAGTGCTCTTTCCTCCGAAGAATTAGGTGCTGGTTGTATCGGTATTGGAATTTGTATAGATGCAAATACTTTAGCCTTAACTCCATTATTATTAGCAGCTGATGAAAAACAGCAGAATAAATTTTTCGGACAAATTGTTGAAGAAAAAGCGGTTGCAGCTTATTGCTTAACAGAACCAAATGCGGGTTCGGATGTTCAAGGAATCAAATCAAATGCTATCCTTAAAGGCGATAAATATATTTTAAATGGGCATAAACGTTTTATCACCAATGGTGAAGTTGCTAAATTTTTGACTGTCTTTGCTCAAACGGATCCTGAAAAAGGAAGCCGTAGTTTAACGGCTTTTGTGGTCCCTTCTGATTTGCCGGGTATCGAAATCAAACCTCATTTGGATAAAATGGGTCAAAAAGCTTCAGTTCAAAATGAAATTATTTTTACGGATGTAGAAGTTCCTGTTGAAAATCGTTTAGGAATGGAAGGTCATGGGTTTTTAATTGCGATGAAAACCTTTGATCGTACTCGAACAGGGGTTGCTTCATTAAGTGTTGGTGCTGCTCGCGAAGCTTATGAAATTTCTAAAGATTGGGCTAAAAATCGTATTCAATTTGGTAAACCTATTGCTGCTAATCAAGCCATTGGTTTTATGTTAGCAGATATGTATACTGAACTAGAAGCAGCCCGTATGATCACTTGGAGAGCGGCTTGGGAATATGATACTCAACAAAGAAGTGCTTCTAAATACTCAGCAGTGTCTAAGTTATATGCTTCGGATGTAGCTATGAGAATTGCTACTGATGCTGTACAAGTCATGGGTGGTGATGGTTATTCTACCGAATTTGGAGTAGAAAAAATTATGCGTGATGTGAAATTATGCCAGATTTATGAAGGCACCAATCAAGTACAACGCATTGTCATTTCTAAAGCAATATTGAAATAATGATAATCGATTTCAATAAAAAAGCCCTCTTGATTTTCAAGAGGGCTTTTTTTATTATATGTATTAAGTCTTAAAACTTATAAACATTATCGTCAATTAATTTAAGGGCGATCGTTTGTCTGGCTTCTTTCACATTTACAGGACTTACTTTTGTAAATCTTGCTATTGCTTCAAGTAATAGTTCTTGCTCTTTTCCTTTAGCAAAAGAGTTGATGGCGTCTGTACCTGCTTTTAAAATCTTTGCTGCGGAATCATATAAATAGACATTTAAAATGTCTTTATACAATTTCAATTCTTCAACACCATTTTCTTCGCTCTGCTCTTTTTTTAGTTCCATTTTTTGCACACGCAATAAAGTTGCTTCAGCAGCGTATAATGGAATGATCATCTCTGAAATATTCATCCAGATTTCTTGTTAATAAACAAACTTACGTTTGAACTTATCCGAAGCGACACCTAATACCATTAAAACAGCATCCTTAAAGTTTTTGATGTTTGATTTGCGTTCTTCGTAATAGCTTTTGATTTCGAATTTATGATCCGTTTTTTCGTTTAATTTATCAACAATAAGTTTTGCTTGATTAAATAAATCAATTTCACCTTTCATCGAACGTTTAAGAACAGTATCCACAATTAATAAACGATTGATTTCATTGGTTCCTTCAAAAATTCTATTGATTCTTGAATCACGATATCCACGATCAACAGGAGCTTCAGCAGAGAATCCCATACCACCGTGAATCTGTACTGATTCATCAACGATATAATCAAGTGCTTCAGATCCCAATACTTTTAATAAAGCACATTCGATAGCGAATTGTGCACAACCTTTAATTTGAGCTTCGCCGTAAGGCATCCCATCAGCAATATAAGCATCGATCGTATCATTTACATCTTTACTTGCTTTATAAACTGCAGATTCGGTAGCAAATGCTTGGATCACTTGTTCACCCAATTTACTTCTGATGGCACCAAAATTTGAAATTGCTTGATTAAACTGTTTGCGTTCGTTTGCATAATTAACACTCAAACTAATTGCACGTTTAGCAGCACCAATCACTGTTGCACCTAATTTAATACGACCAATATGTAAGATGTTTAAAGCGATACGAAAACCTTCACCTCGTTTACCTAACATATTTTCCACAGGAACTTTTACGTCATTATAAAAAATCTGAGTGGTTGAAGATCCTTTGATTCCCATTTTCTTTTCTTCTGCATTGATAACAACGCCTTCCCAGTCTTTTTCAACGATGAATGCACTTAAAACACGATCATTATCAATTTTAGCAAAAACAGTTTGAATATCTGCAAATCCTCCATTGGTAATCCACATTTTTGCGCCATTAAGAATATAATGTTTACCGTCTTCTGAAAGAACTGCTTTGGTTGTACCAGAGTTTGCATCTGATCCTGCTCCAGGCTCAGTTAAACAATAAGCAGCTTTTAATTCACCACTTGCTAATTGAGG
>JBFFMB010000116.1:0-5732 GCA_041554455.1 Bacteroidales bacterium | reverse complement strand
TGTTGAAATGACAAGGATGATAAGTAGCGATTTTATTCGAAATGTTTTTAATTTCATTTAGCTTTTTTTTATCTCAATTTATCCAAAAATCTGGTTTTTGAGTTGTTCCTCCATTCATTCGGCAATCAATGCAACTAAAATCATCATGCACAATTAATAGTTCTGCATAAAATGAGTTACTCGGGTAGATGTATAAAGCCTGTACATGACTTAAGTACAATGGCCATTCTTCGGGTGAAGATTCGTTGAGTACCTGCCTAAACTTTGGCAATTTATTAAAGACATTAGGAGCGATCACAAAACAGGTTGTTCGAGACCACTCTAGGGCTTCAACTTCTGTGATTACCGCCGGGGGAGTAAATAGATGTTCACTAGTAGAGACTCCTGCGGTTAAAAAATAGCCTAATACAGCTTCTTCCGGATTATCTACATTATACATATTCCCTCTTATTTGATAGGGTTGTCTCGTATATAAGCCTCCATTATCAGAATTCAAATCTTCCAATCCTTTTTTAAAAATATAGGCTTTTTCAGAAACGATGAATTGTTTGGCCATTACACTGTATTGAATTCTCATCTTCTCCTCATTATGCTGTACAAAATGTAAGGGATGCCTATTAATTTTGGGTTCACTTAAATAGGCTGTATTTTGGGTAAATATTTCCTTGATGGTATTGCTTGTCCAACAATAATACATCACATAAGGATCCTCGTGATAGAGAAAGGGTTCTCCATCCGAATGATAAGCTCCATTAAAAATATATTCGATGGGGTAGGGCGCATGGTATTCGTAGGTTTCTTCGAGTTCCCAATAAAAATAGTTTTTAGGATTGGGGGCTAATTCGCTTGACACATAAAATTGATAACCACTTTCATAAATTTCTTCTGTTTCACTGACTTTATGTGTTTCTTCAGCATAGGAAACCGCCTCAATGCCAATGGGAGCCAATAATTCTTCGTAGTCTGATTCGTAGGTTTTTCCTTCGGTCGAAATACTGAGTTTATACTTCCGTCCAATCACTCCCTGTATATCAACTGTTTGATACATCCCAGGGCTTGATTCAAAAAGGCTTTCTGAATTTCCATCATCGTCGCTGATGATGACAATAGCTCCTGTTAATGGATTATATGCTTGATTTAACAGTGAGCTCGATTTTGATAAGCGAATGGTATAGGGGCCTGCTTCATTCGTAATTTTTCCATCCACCACTAAGAGGTCTTCATAGCCTCCCTCCAATTCGGGCCAATACTCCTCAACGCATGAAGCTATTAAGACGATTGAGATCGTCATGAGTAGTAATTGTAGTCCGCATATTTTTAGTCGACCAATTTTCATCCCTAAAAAGGGTATTTAATTTATCCAAAAATCCGGTTTTTGAGTTGTTCCTCCATTGGTTCGGCAATCAACGCAACCGTTCATATCAATGACCACAAGAAGTTTAGTATAGGGTGGAGCACCATATGTTGAAGCCCATACATTGGTTAAATATAGGGGCCAATCTTCTGGTGTGGATTGAGCTATAACAGTCCAATATCTGGGTCGTTTATTATATCCATTGGGAGCCGGCACCTGACAATGCTCTTGTGCCCACACCTCATATTCATGATCCATTAGGTCCCATCGTTGATGTTGCAGATAAGGTCTTTCATTTCGGGCTGTAAATAGATGTTCGCTATTCGAAACTCCTGCGGTTAAGAAATAACCCAGTATAACTTCTTCGGGATTTTCTATATTGCGAAGATTGCCACGTATTTGATAGGGAAGACTGACATAGAGCTCATCGTTATCAGCATTCATATCTTGCAAGCTTTTTTTAAAGATATAGGCTTTTTCAGATACACTATACTGTTTCGCAATCATGCTGTATTGTATTCTTAGTCGTTCATCGTCTATGGGGATGAAATGCAAGGCTAAATTAGTCACTTTTGGCGTTCTTAGGTATTCGGTGCTTTGCGTAGCTATGACATTGACCTGATCAGTGTTCCAACAGAAATACAAGGAGTCAGGATTGTTGAATATGTGCGGATGAGGTAGCCCATATTTGTTCACATAGGAATAGCTTCCATTGTAAATAAATTCAATGGGGTAGGGCGCATGGTATTCATAGGTTTCTTCCAATTCCCAATAAAAATAATTTTTATTGTTTGCAGCCACTTCGGTGCTTACATAAAACTGATAGCCGTTTGAATAGATCTCTTCCGTTTCGCTGATTTTGTGTGTTTCTTCTTTATACATAACCGATTCAACGCCTACTGGAGCCAGTAATTCTTCGTAGTCAGATTCGTAGGTCTTACCCTCGCTTTCGATCGATAGTTTATATTTTCTTCCAATCACCCCTTGTATGCCGTTTAGGGATGTTTGGTAATTTCCTTCTGTGGTTTCAATCAGGTTTTCAGTATTCCCTTGATCGTCACTGATGATGACGATAGCTCCTGTTAATGGATTATAGGCATCGTTCAAAAGGGAACTCGATTTTGATAAGCGAACGGTATAAGGCCCTGCTTCATTCGTAATTTTTCCGTCAACCACTAAGAGGTCTTCATAGCCTCCCTCCAATTCGGGCCAGTATTCTTCAATACATGAAGCCAATCCAATTGTTGAAATGACAAGGATGATAAGTAGCGATTTTATTCGAAATGTTTTTAATTTCATTTAGCTTTTTTTTATCTCAATTAATCCAGAAATCTGGCTTTTGCGTTGTTCCTCCATTGGTTCGGCAATCAATACAAATAAATTCATCATGCACATGGGTCAAAGGAATATAACTGGATCCACTTGGACCGAATACCATAGCCCATACAGTACTTAAATACAAAGGCCAATCCTGTGGTGAAGAAGTGGCTATGATTTCTCTATAGGTAGGGAATTTATTATATGGATCGGGGGCAACCACAAAACAGGTTTCTCTCGACCATTTATCGGCTTCGGCTTTGGTAATCACCGGTGTGGGTGTAAACACATGCTCGCTATTTGCAACTCCTGCCGTTAAAAAATAGCCCAGTACAGGCTCTTCTGGAGAGTCAACATTGTAAACGTTTCCTCGTATTTGATAGGGCTGAATGGCATATAAGCCACTATTTTCCGAATTCATATCTTCCAGACTTTTTTTGAAGGTATAGGCTTTTTCAGAAATCGCATATTGTTTAGCCATCATACTGTATTGGATTCTGAGTTTTTCATCGCCCATTTGTACGAAATGCAGGGGTAAATTCTTGACTTTTGCTTCATTTAAATATTCCGTATTCTGAGTGAATATTTTATCCACATTTGCGGTCGTCCAACAATAATAAAGGGCGTATGGTTCGTCGTATTTTAGCAAGGCTCCTGTAGCATCAAAAGATCCATTATAAATATAATCGATAGTGTAGGGAGCATGGTATTCATAGGTTTCTTCAACTTCCCAATAAAAGTAGTTTTTAGGATTGGGGGCTAATTCGCTTGTTACATAAAATTGATAACCCGTCTCATAAATTTCTTCTGTTTCACTGACTTTTTTTGTTTCTTCAGCATATGAAATCGCCTCAATGCCAATAGGAGCTAATAATTCTTCGTAGTTTGATTCGTAGGTTTTTCCTTCGGTCGAAATGCTGAGTTTATACTTTCGTCCAATCACTCCCTGCATCCCTATGATAGAAGTATGATAATTTCCCGGACTTGATTCAAAGAGGGTTTCTGAATTTCCTTCATCGTCGCTGATGATGACGATCGCTCCTGTTAATGGATTATAGGCATCATTTAAAAGTGAACTCGACTTTGATAAGTGAATGGTGTAGGGCCCTGCTTCATTCGTAATTTTTCCGTCAACAACCAAGAGGTCTTCATAGCTTCCCTCCAATTCAGGCCAGTATTCTTCGATGCATGAAGTCAGCAAGATTGCTGAAATTCCAAGGAAAACGAATAGAGATAGGCGTATAGAGCTTATGTTAAATTTCATAGTAATTACACAAAAGTTTACGAGGGTGTTTCAATGATGTTATTATTTTTTACCAGCCACGACTTTTATGGATGTTTTTCCATAAAAGGCTTTCCCGTCGCTGTTAAAACCTCTAACGATCACATCATAGTCTGAACAATCGTCAGACGTATAAAATGAAACACTTGCCTCTTTTGAGATATTAATTTTTGGATTCCAATAGAGTAAATTTCTAAAATCGGCCAATCTGTTTGTTTTCTTTTCCAGACTAGCGTAACTAGGGTCATTAAATCCATAGGAAGAAGACACTGTTTGATATTCGAGGAATACTGATCCATCCGCTGTTTTTACACCTCCAAAATTGTCGGTATTGGTGGTCAGCATTACAATGCCGTTGATGAGTTCGTTTCCAATAACCAATGGTGTTTTAATAAGGTCAATCTGATCGATTTTTGTTGGAGGAATTTTCAGAAATTCGTCAATATCAAAAATTGGAATATTATCCACTAAGGCTAAAGGATCTTCATAATAGATCTTTTTTTCGGTATCAAAAATGGATAAAATAGATTTGCCATCTTTTCTACGAACACGGATATTGGGGATAATATCTTCAAAAATACTTTTTAAATTAGGATTACTCACATAATCGTCTAAAACGGTTGTGATCTCACCTTTTCCAAGATTGAAAGGCATCTTAATTTTTGGCAGTTGAATGGAGCCTGTTTTGGTTTTGAAGATCTCACCTGCTTGCATATTGATATACATTTCTTCGAGCAATGCTTTATCACTAGTGTCTATTGCCAATGGGATTTTAGTGAATTCCGGAAATGTTTGCGCAAAATCATTGTGTATTTGTATGCCTATTTCTCCTTCTTCATAGGGTTTGGTGCTAATATAAATATCTTGATTATCGACTAAGTTATTTAATGAAAATACAAATTCTCCGCTAGGCAATGTTCTATATATATGAACCTGTGGGTTTTCTTTAAAGGCCGAAACATAAACAGGAATATCAGCAATAGGTGTATTCCCATTTTTATCATATACCCAACCACTAATACTTACATCTCTAATTTCAGGTAAGTATTTAAAATCAATAGGATTCTTTTCGAATAGTTTAAAATAGCTCGTTTGCGACAATAAGGCATTGTACTCTATCATTAAACCCTCGATTTGTTTTTGACTCAAAGCGTAAATATTGCTTGGGTCTTGAAGAAACGAATGAAATAATTGTGGATGTTTTATAATATAAGGTAATAGTTTTGCGGAATTGTTGGTGCTTCCTTTTTTAACTACACTGACTGAAACATTGCTTGCTTGATCCTTAGTTGAATTAGGAGTTGATATGTCCAATTGAACCAATTCTCTTTGCGTATATATTTGTTGGCTTGTGCTTAACTTAATGTCAAGAACAGTGTATTTTTTATAAACGGCAGCAATTTTGCGAATAGTCTCCTGCTTATCTGATAGTATAATATAATTAAGCCCCTGATCAAGGATATCGGATGAAAAACTGAGTTTGGTTAATTCATTATTCAAATTGATATTCCTTTCGAGTATCGTTATATTGTTTTGCGAACGGATGCTTAATTGATAATTTTGATCAACCGACTTATCATTTTTGTTGATTATGTCTATCAGCAGTTGATTGTTGGATGCTATCTGTGGTTTGATGACTATGCCGCTTTTGGCAGCAATGGGTAGCATTTTCGTGATAGAATCATTGTTTTCGAGTACTAATTTTATCGAATACATTGATGCTGGCTGAGGGGTGATTTCAAAAACCCCTTTGTTTATCGTCATGAGCGGTTCCGAAAG
>JBFFMB010000115.1:0-5758 GCA_041554455.1 Bacteroidales bacterium | reverse complement strand
GTTTGAGGCATTGGTCCGTCAGTAGCAGCAACAACTAAAATCGCGCCGTCCATCTGAGCAGCACCAGTAACCATGTTTTTTACGTAATCCGCGTGACCAGGACAGTCAACGTGGGCGTAATGTCTATTTTCTGTAGCATACTCAACGTGTGCTGTGTTAATAGTAATCCCTCTTTCTTTTTCTTCAGGAGCATTGTCAATTGAATCAAAAGATGCAAATTCACATAATCCTTTTGCTTGAAGGTTAAACGTAATCGCAGCGGTTAATGTTGTTTTACCGTGGTCAACGTGACCAATGGTCCCAATATTAACGTGCGGTTTCGCGCGATCAAATTTTTCTTTAGCCATAATAAAAATGTTTAAATAATGTGTTGTTAAATAATTAATTACAATAATACTTTTTGTCAGTTTTGAGCCAATGACGAGAGTTGAACTCGTGACCCCTTCCTTACCAAGGAAGTGCTCTACCACTGAGCTACATCGGCCTGTTTGAGCGGGAGACGGGGCTCGAACCCGCCACCTAAAGCTTGGAAGGCTTTCGCTCTACCAAATGAGCTACTCCCGCTTATTAATGAGCCGTTGTTGTGGGGAGAGGAGGATTCGAACCTCCGAAGGCTGCGCCAACAGATTTACAGTCTGCCCCATTTGACCGCTCTGGAATCTCCCCAAGTTCTACTTTTTCAAGTAGAGCCGATAGACGGACTCGAACCGCCGACCGGCTGATTACAAATCAGCTGCTCTACCAACTGAGCTATATCGGCATTCGATTTTATAAATTAATCGCTTCCAAACGAGTAATTTAATTCGTTTAATTATCTCAAAATAAACTGATTAATAAGCATTCATGAAATAAAAAACAGACCTCTGTTTAAAAAGGTCTGCAAAAATACATATTATAAATTAATAAACAAAAGAATTATAATAAATTTTGATAGATTTTTACAATTAGATTTTGAGCTTCTCTTTATGTCTTTTTAATTGTCTTCGCAAAGCTTCTACAGCAGAGTCAGTTGCTTCTTCAAACGACTTGCACTGTTTCTTTGCAAATAAATCACTACCCTTAACGATTAATCGAATTTCAGCAATTTTGTTATTGCTTTCGGTTGTGTTATCAAGTTTTAATATTACATTACTTGATATGAGTCCATCATGATACGTAGATAGTTTTTCCAACTTTCCTGTAATAAAAGAATCTAACTTTTTATCAGACTTAAAATGTACTGAATTAATGTTAACTTTCATACTCATCTCTCCTTGTTTTTATGCCTTTGGATGGGCTTGTTTATATATGGATTTAAGTTTGTCAATAGTGTTGTGAGTGTATACTTGCGTTGCCGATAAATTGGAATGCCCTAAAATTTCTTTTATCGCGTTTAAATCAGCGCCATTATTTAGCATGTGTGTAGCAAATGTATGTCTCAATACGTGTGGGCTTTTTTTAGTTAATGTAGTTACCTTACTAAGATAAGAATTTACAAGTCTGTATACAAGTTTCTCGTATATTTTTTTCCCTTTTTCGGTTACAAAAAGAAAATCTGCTTGGTACGATTCCTCCTTTCTTTTTTCTAGGTATTCTTCAATATTTTTAAGAACTGTATTATTTAACGGAATAATCCTTTCTTTATTGCGTTTTCCGAGAACTTTTAGGCTTTCATCATAGAAACTAATATCGTTAAGTTTTAGGTTTATTAATTCGTTTAGTCGCATGCCTGTGAAATAAAACAATTCGATAATTAATTTATTTCTGGTGGCCATAAATCCAGTGCCAAAATCAATCTCATCAAGGAGTAAATCCATCGAGCTTTCTTCTATAAATATTGGGAGTTTTTTTGCTGTTTTTGGGGATAATACTTTGTGCATTGGGTTTTCCTCAATGACACCTTCTTTAATAAGGTATTTGAAATAGCTTTTGAGGGTAGAAAGTTTTCGGTTTACAGATCGATTGCTAATCTTATTTTCTAAAAGATGGATGATCCATGATCGGATAATGCTGTGATTTGTTTTTTTTATTTCTTGAATTTCGATTTCTGATAAAAAATCGAAAAATTGATTAAGGTCGTTTTTATATGCCAGAACGGTATGAGGGGAAAAACGCCTTTCATCCTTTATATATTGTAAAAATCTCTCGCTATTCATAGGCATAAAAAACAAACACTTGTTTCAAATTTACTAAATAAATAGTTGAAACAAGTGTTTATTTTATTAAAAAAACCTAAAAATCAAGCTTAGATCTCGTCGTTTTGTCTTAACTGCTGTACGTAGATCGCTTTAAGTTTCTGCTCTCTCTTAATTATACTAGGCTTAGTAAATTTTTGTCTTATACGCAATTCTTTTACAACACCAGTTTTTTCAAACTTTCGTTTGTATTTTTTCAACGCTCTGTCGATGCTTTCGCCTTCTTTTACCGGAATAATAATCATTGTTGTTACCTCTTTCTTTTTTTAAGTTTAATTTTCGGATTGCAAAAGTATAAATAACTTTCTAGTTTTCAAATATTAATTTACCTTTTTTTCTTCTAAAAGATGTTTCTTTAAAAAGTTGGCCATTTGTGTATAAATATGTAGGTCGGTATTCCCTCCTGTAATGGAGTGGGTCTTGTTAGGATAAATGAACATTTCAAATTGTTTATTGGCCTCAATTAAATTGCTAACCATGTCCATGGTGTTTTGAGGATGAACATTATCATCCCCGCTTCCATGAATAATCAGATAGTTTCCTTCTATGTTTTGCGCCATATTTAAAACAGCATTGTCTTCATATCCGGACTTATGATCTTTAGGTAAACCCATATAACGTTCTGTCCAAACATTGTCGTAATAATAATAATGTGTCACAGGGGCTACAGCGATTGCTGTACTAAAAATATGTTCTTTGTTTGCTAGGCATAAAGATGAAATCCATCCGCCGTAACTCCACCCAAAGATAGCAATACGACTTGCATCCACATAGGGGAGGTTTGCAATATATTTTGCTCCTTCAACTTGATCGATGGTTTCGTATTTTCCTAATTCACCGTAGGTTATTTTTTGGAAATCTTCACCTCTGGAACCTGTTCCTCTATTATCTACAGTGAATACTAAAATTCCTTGTTGGGCTAAATAGTTGAAATAATCATCCCGTGAGCCAATTCTATTTAATACTTTTTGCGAACCCGGACCACCATAAACAAACATTAAAACGGGATATTTTTTTGTTGGGTCAAAATCCTTAGGAAGAATTTTACAAGCATTCAATTCAACCCCTTCGCTTGTTTTGAAACTAAAATATTCTTTCTTTCCGAAATTATACTCTTTTCTTTTGTCAATTAATTCAGCATTATCTTCAAGAACTCTGATTTTTTCGCCACTTATTTTATGTAAGCTGATGTAAGCTGGTGTATCGGCAACATTGTATGTGTTTATAAAATAGTTGAAATTTTTGCTGAAATCAATTTTATAATAGCCTTTTTTCTCAAATAGTATAATTTTTTCTCCTTGGAGGTTGATGGCCAAAAAATCTCTATTGAGGGGTGAACTTTCAGCGGCTAAATAGTAGATCAGACCATTTTTTTCATTGTATCCTAAGATTTGTTTAACATCGTAATTGCCCTTTGTTAATTGTGTTATGCTATTTGTTTTCAGATCTTTTAAATAAATATGATTATAGCCTGAACGTTCACTAAGGATAAGTAGTTTGCTTCCATTGTCAAAAAACAAATGATTGTCGTGCATATCGTCGTTCAAATACCGTTTGTTTTCATCCGAATAAATGATGCTCGATTTACCACTTTGGATGTTTGCTGACAGCATATCGAGTTTGTTTTGTAAACGATTTAAACGGATAATAATCAACTCCTTATTGTTGTCATTCCATTCAATTCGTGGGATGTAAATATCAGTCTCCTCACCAATATCCATTAATTGATATGAATTGGTTTCAAGGTCAAATACTTTAATTTGAATAATTGAATTGTCTTCTCCAGCAACTGGATATTTAAAGCGAATGACTTCTGGATAAATTGTTCCATACTTTAGCATGGTGTATTCTTTCATCTTGCTCTCATCGAATTGGTAGAATGCTATTTTACTGCCGTCTGGCGACCAGTAAAATCCTTTGATCAAATAAAACTCTTCTTCGTAAACCCAATCAGTTCCCCCATTGATTAGTTGGTTTTTTTTGCCATCGAACGTAATTTGTTTTACGCTTCCTGAATCTAAGTCTTTAACAAAAATATTATTCTCTTGTACATAAGCAACTTTATTCTCACTTGGCGAAAAATCAGCAAGCATCTGTTTTTTATCCATGCAAAGGGAGGATAGTGTTTTTGTTTTTAAATCATATATATAATAGAATGATTTGCTTGATCGACGATATATTTTTTCTGTATCGAAAGGAATTAAAAGTTTTGTTTCATCGGCATTGAAACTGTATGTGTCAAACGTAATAGAAGTATCTTCTTTTAAATTCTGCAGTTGCTCCTTTGTTATGAGAGTTGCAATTAGTTCTCCTGTTTTATAACTGTATTTTTTGATGGAGTTATTATCTAATACAGTGTAATGCTCTCCATCATTCATTGAATAGAATACGTCAATTTTTTTCGCTTTAAAAATCTTGGTCTTATATAAGTCTTCTAATGTTATTTGTTTCGGATTTTGGCAAGCTGCTGAAAATGAGCTTGAAATAATAATGAGTATTGTTAGACATTTGAGAAACGGATTCATATATTTCATGTTTTGAATTGAGTATGCAAAATTAGACTATTTTGTTTCATGTTATAAATCAAACAGATTAAAATCGATCAAATAATAATTATTTCAAACCTATCATTTTAATATGGACTTGTAAACATATTTTTTTAAATTTGCATTCGATTTTTGGGGCTTTAGCTCAGTTGGTTTAGAGCGCATGCTTGACAGGCATGAGGTCAGCAGTTCGAATCTGCTAAGCCCCACAAATTTTAGTTCTATAATTTATTTCGGGGAGATTCCAGAGCGGTCAAATGGGGCAGACTGTAAATCTGTTGGCGCAGCCTTCGGAGGTTCGAATCCTCCTCTCCCCACTTAAATTTTATTCTATCCCTCTCTTCTTGAAAATACTTGCATTAATCGTTTGTTTATGAAACAAAGTCACTATTTTTACGTTAAAGAAATAAGTTGGACTTTTGACAAAAGAAATTGAAATGCATGGTTACTTTAGTTTCTTTTCGACAATTAATATAAACAAAGAATCTGCGATCTTGAATAAACTATTTTTACGAATTTTACCACTGCTTATATTTGTTTTGAGCTTTCTCCCCGGATTAGCACAAGATCCTATGTATTCGCAATTTACACACAATCCAATTTATTATAATCCTGCATATACAGGCTTATCTCAAGGATTACATATGCGATTAAACTATAGGAAGCAATGGCCTAACTTACCGGGCGAATACAATAGTTATAACTTTAATTTTGATATGGCTTCGCGTGAGCTCCCGGGTTCTGGAGGTATTGGATTAATGTTTGACAAACATACAGCTGGTGCAGGATATTTTGAACGAATAAAAGTTGGATTACCAGTATCTGTTAGAATTCCATTAAATGAAAGTCTGTTAGTCCAAATGGGCATTATGACTTCTTTTGTGCAAAAATCGCTGGATTGGAATAATCTTGTATTTATGGATCAATTGGATCCACGTTTTGGAAATATTTATCCTTCTTCATTTAACCCTCCTTCAAATGGCAAAATTACATATCCTGATTTTGATTTTGGGATCGCTTTAAGATGGTTTGCTTCAG
>JBFFMB010000114.1:0-5827 GCA_041554455.1 Bacteroidales bacterium | reverse complement strand
GCACCGTTGATGCAACCAAAATTTTTAAATTATCCTCTTCTGTTTTGACATGAATTTTATTACGCTCCCAATTGTAGCTCAGTTCATAAGGGGTACTTAACAAATCGATGGCAAGATTAGCTACACGGCTATCTTGAAACTGTGTAAAATGATTCTCGTCAGGAATAATACCTTTACTTAAAGAGTGTACGTACTCATCAAAAATCAACCGATACTCAGGATTTTCAATATCAATTTCATCATTTCTGAGATCATGAACGATAAATTCTGCGATTTTTATTGGAACCTCAATTTTTTGTTTTAATTCGTTGAGCTCCTCAAAAATAATGTCCTTATTGCCATAACTTAATAATAAACGTACAATTTCTCTTTCCTGAGTTTCGGCAGAATCTAATACTAAATCTGATTTTTTAAGAACTTGAGGCTCAACTTCAGGTGCAAGGTTTTCGTATCCCTGTCCTTTATATTTTTCTTGATACTTTTTTCGGAGCGATTTATTCAGCTCATTCATTAAGGTTTGCTCAGGAATATTCATGATTGAGCTACACTCACGAACATAGACCGAACGGAAAATCCCGTCAGGAATCACAGCAATGGTTTGTACAATTTCTTTAATCAAGCCTGCTCTTTTCACGGGATCGTTTTTAGCATCCTTCATCAAGAGATCCGTTTTAAACGAAACAAAATCTTTGGCTTGATTATTCACGAAAGCCTCAACCTCTTCGCTACGGTGGCTTCTGGCATAAGAATCAGGATCTTCTCCTTCCGGAAAAAGTACAATTTTAACATTCAGTCCCTCTTCCAAAATCATATCAATTCCTCGAAAAGAGGCCTTAATACCCGCTGCATCACCATCATACAAAATGGTGATATTGGAAGTGAAACGTTTGATGAGTTTTATCTGGTCAACAGTCAATGAGGTTCCCGAACTAGCAACCACATTTTCAATTCCAGCCTGATGCATCGAAATTACATCCGTATACCCTTCTACTAAAAAGCAATTATCTTTATTTAAAATGGCTGTACGAGCAAAATGAAGTCCGTATAAAACCTTGCTTTTACTATAAATATCCGATTCTGGAGAGTTAACATACTTCGCTTTACTTTTTTCGGAACTTAAGATTCGCCCACCAAAAGCAATAACTCGACCCGTTAAACTATGAATAGGAAACATAATTCGTCCCCTAAAACGATCATAAAACTTCCCTTCTTTCCGAATACTCAAGCCACTTTTCTCAAGATAAATTCTTTTATATCCCTCCTTAACAGCATGGTTCGTAAAATCTTCAAAGGTATCGATGCCATAACCCAATTGAAATTTTTCAATTAAAGCTTCCGAAAGGCCTCTCTTTTTTAAATAAGACAAAGCAACCGCTTTCCCCTCTTCCGAATTTTTTAAATTTTCGGTAAAGTATTGTTGAGCAAAAGTAGACACATGATAAAGACTCTCTTGTTCGTTTAAATATTCTTTTTGTTCGGGAGTTTGTTCCTCCTCATCAATATCAATATTATACTTTTTAGCTAGATATTTAAGTGCCTCAGGATAGGTATAATGCTCGTGCTCCATGATAAAATTCACAGAGTTGCCGCCTTTCCCACAACCAAAACATTTATAAATCCCTTTAGCTGGAGAAACCGTAAATGAAGGTGTTTTTTCATTGTGGAACGGACATAATCCAATCATGTTCACCCCTCGTTTACGAAGCGAAACAAATTCACCAACAACCTCATCTACACGGGCTGTATCAAATATTTCTTGTATGGTTTCCGGCTTGATCAAAGGATGAAATTTTATCAGGCTAAGTTAATAAAATTGATTAACAGAAGTGATTGTAGAAAGAAATCATTCATTCATCTAATAATATTTTAAGATGTTTACGAATTATTAACTTTGTTAAGCACTAATGTTCCAAAAATGAAAAAAATACTTTTAATCAGTATGTTAACTTTGATGTTTTGTGAACTTCTATTTGCTCAAAATAACATCAATAAACAGATTGAGAATCAAATAGATTTACAGCTCAAACAAAAAAATGAGCTGTATATTGACTTGCATCAAACACCTGAACTTTCGTTGATGGAATTTAATACTTCCAAAAAAATGGCTGCTCAATTAAAGGCCATGGGTTTTGAGGTAAGCACAAATTTTGGAGGTAATGGTGTGGTTGGCGTTTTTAAAAATGGTGAAGGAAAAACCATCATGCTTCGTACCGATATGGATGCTTTGCCTATTAAAGAAAGCACAGGCCTGGATTATGCCAGTACTATAATTACAAAAGATCAAAATGGAAATGAATTGCCTACCATGCATGCCTGTGGACATGATATGCATATGACCGTATGGCTGGGAACTTTGCAGACTTTGGTAAACTTGAAAGACCAATGGAGTGGTACTATTTTAGCAATCGCTCAACCTGCTGAAGAAGTCAGCGCAGGAAGTATTGCCCTGATTAAAGAAGGCTTATTTCAAAAATTCCCAACTCCTGATTATGCCCTCTGCTATCACGTAAGTGCAGATTTGCCAGCAGGAGAAATTGGCTATTTCCCTGGAGCCATTTTTGCAGGTGTAAATTCAGCAGATATAAGCATTTTTGGAGTAGGCGGACATGGAGCGATGCCCCATACAACGATTGATCCTGTAGTTTTAGCTTCGCGAACGGTACTGGCATTACAAACCATTGTTAGCCGCGAAATTAACCCCTTCAATCCAGCAGTAATTACGGTGGGGTCTATTCATGGAGGAAGCAAACACAATATCATTCCGGATGAAGTGAAAATGCAATTGACTATTCGCTTTTTTAAGGATGAAGTTTATGAAGAAATTAAAGAGGCTTTATATCGCATCCCAAAAGGAATTGCAATGTCGGCAGGAGTTCCTGAAAATAAATATCCCATCATTACTATTGCTGATGAATTTACCCCCCCAGTAGCTAACAACCCAGAATTAGTAATGACGGCTGCAAAATCAATGCAAGCTATTTTGGGGAAAGAAAAAGTATACCAAGTAGAACCCGCGACAGTAGCTGAAGATTTTGGCAAATATGGTCGGACTGAAGAAAAAATCCCAATCGCTTTATTTTGGTTAGGAAGCGTCAATCCGCAGATCTATGAAAATCATATTAAGAATGGGGCTTCAATTCCAGGCTTACATAATTCGGCATTTTTACCCGATTTTGAACCTACTTTCAAAACGGGAGTTGCGGCTATGAGTATATCCATAATTGACTTATTTAATAAATAATACCACTATGAAAAAACTAATCTCGCTAACTATCAGTTTGTTTTTGCTTGTACAATTAATGGCTCAGGATAGAGTCACCGGTCGTGGATTTGCGACACGCTCGGAAGTGATTGCCCAATACGGAATGGCTGCTACCAGTCAGCCATTAGCCACACAAGTAGCTCTCGATATTCTAAAAAAAGGGGGCAATGCTATTGATGCTGCCATTGCTGCAAACGCAGTTTTAGGCTTGGTTGAACCTACCGGAAACGGAATGGGTGGCGATTTATTTGCCATTATTTGGAGTGCTAAAGATCAAAAATTATATGGCTTAAATGCCAGTGGTCGATCCCCAAAATCACTTAGTTTAGATTATTTTAAGAAAAATGGATACACAAGTATTCCTGCTCATGGACCACTTCCAGTTTCTGTTCCCGGCTGTGTGGATGGCTGGTTCGAAATGAATAAAAAATTTGGAAGTTTGGAGATGAAAGACATTCTTCAACCTGCGATTGACTATGCCAGAAACGGTTTTCCTGTAAGCGAATTGATTGCTTATTATATGAATGGAGGAATACGAAGTCTAAAGAAATATCCAAATGTTGTCGACGTTTTTATGCCCAACGGACATGCTCCGGCAAAAGGAGAAATTTTCAAAAATCCCGCATTAGCCAATACCTTTGAGAAAATAGCCAAAGGGGGTCGCGATGAATTTTATAAAGGAAGCATTGCTAAAACCATTGATAAATTCTTCAAGGAACAAGGTGGTTTTCTTTCTTACGAAGATATGGCCTCACATTATTCGGAATGGGTGGAACCCATAAGCACCAATTATCGTGGTTATGATGTATGGGAACTTCCACCGAATGGACAAGGTACCGCCGCACTTCAAATCCTAAATATCATGGAAGGTTATGATGTAAAGACTATGGGTTTTGGAACAGCCGAATACATTCATCATTTTACTGAAGCGAAGAAATTAGCTTTCGAAGACCGAGCAAAGTTTTATGCTGATCCTGCTTTTAACGAGCTTCCCATTGATGAATTGATCTCTAAAGAATATGCTGAAAAACGTAGAGCACTTATTAAAGAAAGAGCAGCCAGATCATACGATCCAGGGAAAATAGAAACTGGAAATACGATTTACCTAACCGTTGCCGATAAATTCGGGAATATGGTTTCATTGATTCAAAGCAATTACCGTGGGATGGGCTCTGGAATGTGTCCTCCAGATTTGGGTTTTATTTTACAAGACAGAGGAGAAATGTTTAGTTTAGAAGAAGGACATTTAAATGTTTTTGAACCAGGTAAACGTCCGTTCCATACCATTATCCCAGCATTCATTACCAAGGATGGAAAACCCTATATTAGTTTTGGATTGATGGGTGGATCGATGCAACCACAAGGTCATGCACAAATGGTGATTAATTTGATTGATTTTGGAATGAATCTACAAGAAGCAGGAGATGCTCCTCGTATGCGCCATGGCGGTTCGAGCCAACCAACGGGTGGTAAAATGACTGATGGAGGAATTCTGTATTTAGAGAGTGGAATTCAATGGGAGGAACTCCAAAAATTAATGAATAAGGGTCATAAAATTCAATGGGATTTAGGGGGCTATGGCGGATATCAAGCCATTAAATGGGATGCTGAAAATGGGGTTTACTATGGAGCTTCCGAATCACGTAAAGATGGGCAAGCAGCAGGCTACTAAAGATTGCTGCTTGAACATTGCAAGATTTAATATTTAAAGCCGTGAAATTCACGGCTTTTTTCTTTTCCCCAAAATCCTTTAAAGGAAATGATTCACAAACGTATATGCAAACAAAGCCTATGGAGAATATCATTTTTTTTCATACTTTTGCAGCCGCTTTACTAAACATAGAAATATCTTAATTAAATGAATACGAATAAAGTAAAATATCAGGAGTATAAAAAACTCGATTTATCGAGCATCGGAAAAGAGGTTGAAAAATACTGGGAAGAGAACGGAATTTTTGATAAAAGCTTAGAAATTCGTGAAGGTAACAAACCCTTTGTTTTTTATGAAGGGCCTCCATCAGCCAATGGAATGCCTGGTATTCACCATGTAATGGCTCGTGCGATTAAAGATATTTTTTGTCGTTATAAAACGCTGAAAGGGTTTTACGTTAAACGTAAAGCAGGTTGGGATACGCATGGACTACCCATCGAAATTGCCACTGAAAAAACCCTTGGAATTACCAAAGAAGACATAGGCGTTAACATTAGCGTTGAGGACTATAATAAAGCTTGCCGCCGGGAGGTGATGAAGCATAAAGATAAATGGGATGACCTCACCAAGCGTATGGGTTATTGGGTGAATCTGGATGATCCATACATCACTTTCGATAATAAGTATATTGAAACCGTTTGGAATCTGTTGCAAAAATTATACAACAAAGGCTTAATTTATAAAGGCTATACCATTCAACCTTATTCACCTGCTGCGGGTACTGGATTAAGTTCGCACGAACTAAACATGCCTGGTTGCTATCGCGATGTAAAAGACAATACGGTAGTGGCTCAGTTTAAAGTGGCCAAAAACGAAGATTCAGAATTTTTATTTAAGGATGCCCATGGCGATGT
>JBFFMB010000113.1:0-5830 GCA_041554455.1 Bacteroidales bacterium | reverse complement strand
CCATCCAATACATACGATTTAATAATATGCAGTTATGCCCTGTATTTTTTCCCGGAGATCATCCCTCAGATTTCTAGAATAATAAAACCTAAAGGTTTTTTCATCACCATTACTCATTCCAATAATCACCTTTTCGAACTCTTTAGTATAGTTAAAAATGCATTTAAAGCTAAAAATGTCGATGATCCTGGCTGTTTGCCTTATGAAAAATTAATCAGTAAGTTTAATGAAATTAATGGTCGAAAATTGCTTTCAAGTAATTTTGATCAAGTTTCAGAAATAGAATACAGTAGTTCTCTTGTTTTTAAAAAAAAAGATGTTGGGGCTTTTAAAAAATACTTGATATTTAAACGTCCCTTTTATGTTAGTGATACCTCAAGAGAAGGGAATATAATTTATGATAATATTATAAATACTTTATGCACAAATCTTCGTTCAGGGATTCCATTTCATCTTACAAAAGATGATACTATTTATATTTGTCATAAACCTATATTAGCTGAATAAATGTTAAAGAGAAAACGAATATATTGCCCCTATTGCGGTGTAAAAGTCATCCTAAAAAAAGAAGGTGATACATTACGAGAGTACTGTACAGATTGTAGATTATTCTTTTATAACAATCCTCTTCCGGTGGTATCTGCAATTGTACTAAAAGACAGAAAGGTATTATTGGTAAAGAGAAAGAATGCTCCTTATCGGGGAAAATGGTGTTTACCTTCCGGCTTTTCCGAAATTGGTGAAAGCATTGAAGATGCTTCCTTGCGCGAATTAAAAGAAGAAGCAGGAATAGAAGGCGTAATTACTAGTTTAGTGGATGTTGATTGGACAAAGAATTATTATTATGGAGATCTTATTTTTCACACATTTGAGGTTGAACAAACCGGGGGGACTCCGTTAGCTGGCGACGATGCAATAGATGTAAAATATTTTCCAATCCATAAAACACCGAAACTAGCTTTTAAATCAAATACCAAGGCTGTTGAAGCTTTCATTAAAGGGAAAACTGAATTCTGGGCGATTATTGATTCGTTTAAACTCTCAATCAACGAGAAAAAAAAGGGAATACACAAAACAAATTTCTTATCCGATAATTTAGTTAACCTAATTGAGAAAAATGCTCATATAATTGCCCATCGTTGGATAAATGATGTAACCACAAATAAATCAACCCCACATTATCAAAAATTTAAAATCGACCTTTTATATGTGAGAATAATGACCGTTTTATCACAATTTGGAAAATGGTTAGAAGGTGATTATATAAATAAAGACATTCAGATTTTCTATCGAAAACTAGGTCAAAAAAGAAAAAAAGAGGGTTTTGATTTGAGCGAAGTTCTCAGTGCCTTAAGTCTTTCACGTAAGCACATCTGGGAGTTTGCCCTCTCTCAAGGCATTCACTCAAAAACAATTGATATTTACCGAACACTTGAACTTGAAAGGCGCATCGTGATATTCTTCGATAAAGCTGCTCATTATGTTAGCAAAGGTTATGAGGAAAATTAATTCTGAGATTTTAAAGAACATCTTGGTTCAATAGATAATCATTTGTTTTCAAACTAATTAAGGATAATGAAAATTGAAATACTTGCTCTTATGTCATATATTTACATTTAATTTTAAAAACCAAGCAATATGAAAAAAGCATTGAAAATTATCGGGATTATAGTGTTATGCATCATCTTAATCCCCCTTATTATAGCCCTTTTTGTTTCAAAGGATGTTAATTTTGAAACTTCTGTGAATATCAATGCACCCATCGATAGTGTATGGATGCATACCAATACTTTGGCTGGATTAGATAGCTGGAGTCCATGGAGAGAAATGGATCCTGCAATGGAAACGGATGCAGGCGGAATAGATGGAGAAGTTGGAGCATGGCAATCGTGGGTTAGTGAAGTAAAAGATGTTGGAAGTGGAAAACAAAGCATCGTAAATATTGAAGCACCCATTTTATTCGAAACCTATCTCGAATTTTACACTCCCTATAACAGTGAAGCACAAGGATATGTAAAACTATCCGACATGGACAATGGGATGACCGAAGCAATTTGGGGTTTTAAAAGTGTCATGCCTTATCCATTCAACTTAATGAAATTAATGTTCAGTGAAGAAGATATGAAAGAACCTTTTGACAAAGGATTAAATAAACTTAAATCACTAAGTGAATCAATGATAGTTGTTATGGAAACCGAATAAGAATAATTACATAAGGATTTTCTAAAAACCTCAGCCATTTATGGGTGAGGTTTTATTTTTCGTAGAAATGCATTTCTTTAATATACTCTGCAAGTTTGGGTGGAAGTAAGTACTTTACTTCCTTTTTTTCTTTGATTGATTTACGGATAAAACTGGAAGAAATTTCCATTTGTGGCGCGTTAAATACTTTTATTCTAGGGTGACTCGCAAATTCACCCATTGTAAAATTAGGTCGAGCATAAACATAGAAGCTATATTGCTTTAAAATCTCTTCAAAGTTTTTCCATTTATGCAAAGATGGGAAAATATCCGTACCCGAAATTAAAACAAATTCGTAATCAGGATACTTCTCGCTTAAGCGTGTGAGGGTATCAATGGTATAAGAAGGACGAGGCATTTTAAATTCGACATCAATGGCTCTAAAACGAGCATCGTTTTCGATAGCAATATTAACCATTGCCCAACGATGATGATCAGCCAATAAGCTCTTTTTTTCTTTCAACGGATTTTGTGGACTCACAACAAACCAGAGATTGTCCAAATCGGTTTGCTCCACCATAAACTCGGCAATGGCAAGATGTCCAATATGAATTGGATTGAAAGAACCGAAGAATAAACCGACTTTTTTCATATTAACATCCCTCTGTCCGCTTAAGCGGACATCTCCCCAAGGGGAGAAACTTTATTAAAAAAACAACAAATACCAAGCACCAAATTACAAATAAATCACAAATACCAATGTTCAAATGTCCAACTATGTTTGAAATTTGTGATTTCAGAAATTGAAATTTATTTGTAATTTGATTATTGAGTTTTGGAATTTTAAGATTTCATCAAAATCTTACCTGCACTCATATTCCCAATATATGCACGAATGCCTGTCACAGCATCATCAAAAGAATAACTTCCTTGAATATCTGTTTTTAACGTTCCCTTTATAAATAGATTCTGCAAATAATCTGAGACTTCTTCAAATTCACCATCTTCCAAATTAGCCATCCAATCCATCAAATTGAAGCCAGAAAGCAGTTTACGATCGAAAATAAGACCCATAGGATTCATTCCTGTGATTGCCATTCCTGATAAACCACCATAAATGATTACTTCTGAATCAGGAGGCATGGCATTTACTAATTGAGCAGTCATCTCTCCACCCACTGCATCAAAGGCCATCGTTGCATTGAGTTTATGAGCCAAGGTTTTTAATTCATCCACAAAATTTTCAGAAGTTGAATCTAATATATATTCTTCCCCCTCTGCTTTAAGTTTATCGACTTGTTCGGGTTTGCGAACAATATTAATCACTTTCAAATTATCGTTTTTAGCAAACACACGAATGAATCTGCCTACTTGTCCAGTCGAGGCATTTTGAATAATGGCTTCACAATTATCTTCTTGAGCTAAATCATATAAACCATAAGCAGTAAACGGATTCACGGCAAAACAAGCGGCTTGTTCAATCGGCATTTCATCTTTCAGAGAGATACAGTCTGTAATATTGGCCACCACATAATCTGACCAAGTACCAACCGTATTGTCTTGTACAAAACAACTGACACGTTTACCAATAAATGACTCGTCAATACCCTCGCATACTTTAGTGATAATCCCACAACCCTCAAAGCCAGGGATGCAAGGCACCCTTTTTACAATATTATAAACGCCACGTAAAAAAGCAATATCCGAAGGGTTGCAAGGTGCGGCTTCCATCTTAATTTGAACCTGCCCATCGGCTGGTTCAGGAATAGGCCTATCCTCTACTTTCATGCCAATTAAAGCTCGAATAAGATTGTTATTATAAGCAGGTAATATAACAGCTTTCATAGCTTTGATTTTTTATTCGTTAGATAAAAAAGTAAACAGTCTTGCTTGAGCTTCATCAATAGCTATTTCCAAATCATCGTTTATAATCTGCACATCAAATTGATCAGCATAAGTCATTTCAAATTCAGCTTTTAGCAAACGTTTTTCTAGACTTTCTTCATCTTCTGTTGAACGATTAATCAGTCTTTCTTTCAGAACTTCTAATGAAGGAGGCATCACAAAAATAGCCAAAGCCTTATCTTCAAAAATATTTTTAATATTTACACCCCCAACGACATCAACATCAAAAATAACATCCTTGCCTTTGGCCCAGATACGATCTACTTCCGAACGTAAGGTTCCATAAAATTGATCTTTATAAACCTCTTCCCATTCCAAAAATTCGTTGTTTTCAATTTTCTTTTTAAAATCTTCGACTGTTAGAAAATAATAATCTTTACCCTCCACTTCATTCTCACGCTTCGGTCTGCTACATGCCGATACTGAAAATTCTAAACCGAATTGCTGGTTTAGCATTTCTTTCACGATCGTGGTCTTGCCTGCTCCCGATGGAGCTGAAAATATGACAACTCTACCTTCCATCTTACAAAATATTAAATAATTGCTCCTTGATTTTTTCTAACTCATCTTTCATCTGAATAACAATCTTTTGCATATCAACATCATTGGCTTTTGAACCTAAGGTGTTGACCTCGCGACCAATTTCCTGAGAAATAAAATTCAGTTTTTTACCCCCTGCACTCTCATCTTCCATACTTTCTAAAAAATAATCACAATGTTTTTTCAGGCGTACTTTTTCTTCAGTAATATCTATTTTTTCTATATAATAAATCAATTCTTGCTCAAAACGATTTTGATCCACTTTCCCATCCTCTATAAAATCACTCATATTTTTTTTCATACGAGCTCTGACATATTCGATACGTTTTGTTTCAAAAGGCTCGACTGCATCTAATAAACTTAAAATTGTATGAATGCGCATCAAAAACTCTTCTTTTAAACTCTGGCCTTCTTGCGTACGAAATTCATCCACTTGAATCAAAGCATCGATGATGGCTTTTTCGATTTGCAGCCACTCTCCTTCGTCAAAATCTTCTTTTTCGGGCTTCATCACATCTGGCATCTTCAAGATAATTGGAAGATAATTAGAGAAATTGGGTTGATCTAGGGTGTCTGCTAATTCTTTGATAGCGCTATAATATTGAGTTGCTAATCCTTTATTAATGGAAAAGTTTACGCCATCTCCATTTTGCTCAACATAAATGCTAAAATCAATTTTTCCTCTTTCAAGTTTGCTAGTCAGCAGCGCTCTAATTTCAAGATCTTTCCAGCGATAAATGCTTGGCATACGGGTATTCAGATCGACTTGTTTACTGTTTAGTGTTTTTATTTCAATGCTAATTTTTTTATTGGGAAGTTCAAGTTCGGCCTTGCCAAACCCAGTCATGGATTTCATCATAGTTCAAATATTTTACACAAAGATAAGAAGCTTAAGCCGTTTATCAAACACATATAAATTTGGGTGTGAATACGTAATTTCTTTTTTGTATCTTGTTATCCAATTATGGATTATTGACTTATTATTTTTTTTGATGGTCTAAAATTATGCCAGAAATTATTGAACCTTTCCATCTATTTGATGATCCGATTAAGTATTATACATCGATGCTTGAGGACATTGAACGTGCCACAAAAAACATTTATTTACAAACCTACCGCGTTGGGAACGATACCATCGGGATTAAATTCAGGGATGCCCTCACCGAAAAGGCCAAACAAGGGGTAGAAGTCAAAATTTTGATTG
>JBFFMB010000112.1:0-5870 GCA_041554455.1 Bacteroidales bacterium | reverse complement strand
GGGTGGTTCAAGTAGGGTGATTAAAGCTTTGCTGGGAGGAAGCTTTCTGGCCAAAGATTCATCTGTTCGATTTTTGCCTTTTCTGTTGTTTATGACATTTCTTGGATTGATATACATCGCAAACATATACTACGCTGAAGAGAATATTCGTGAGATTGATAATATTGGTCGTGACTTGAAAGAGCTGAGATACGAATACATCTCAAACCATACAAAATTAATGCATATCAGTAAGCAGTCAGAATTAGTGAAAAGACTTGAGTTTTTGGGCTTGAAAGAATCTACAACACCTCCTTATAAAATTCAGTCTGTAAAAGAATAAATTAAATGAGAAAACCAAAAAGCATAAAACGAGACATCTTATGGAGGGTATATTTATTATACTTCTTCGTTTTGTTGTTTGGTGCTGCTATTGTGGTTAAGCTCGTTTATATACAGTATAAGGAGGGAGATGCCTTGTTGAAGAAAGCCCAAAAGCAGGAACTTGAATTTTTTAATTTGGAAGCAAGCAGGGGGAATATATATTCAAGTGATAATAATCTATTAGCAACAAGTGTCCCAATTTTTGATATCCGTATGGATGTAGATTCTGAGAATATTTCGGATAAGTTATTTTATTCAAATGTTGATTCTTTAGCGTTCAATCTTTCAGTATTATTTTCTGACCAATCTGCCGCATATTATAAACAAAAGTTGACCAATGCCCGAAAAAAAGGGAATCGTTTTTTATTACTTGCTAATAAAGCAAATTACGAACAACTGTTGAAAATAAAGAGTTTTCCCATTCTTCGTCTTGGGAAACACAAAGGTGGTTTGATTATTATCCCTCGTACTCAACGAAAAATGCCTTATGGTGAATTGGCTAAAAGAACCATTGGCTATGAAAATGTCAAACAAAACTTATTTGTAGGATTGGAGGGTGCATATGCCAATGTTATTCAAGGAGTGAATGGAAAACAATTGAAGCGTCGGGTTAATAATGGCGATTGGATCCCTGTTAATAATGAAAATGATATTCAACCTATTGATGGAAAAGATATTATTACAACGATTGATATTCATCTACAAGATGTAGCAGAGAATGCCTTGCTTCAGCATTTAACTGAACATGAAGCCTTTCAGGGTTGTGCAATTTTAATGGAGGTAGCGACAGGTCATATTAAAGCCATTGCTAATTTACGTTATGATTCACTAACCAAAACCTATGATGAATCTTACAATTTTGCTGTAGGACATAGTGTTGAACCTGGGTCTACCTTTAAATTGATTTCGCTTATGGCAGCGCTTGAGCAAAAGAAATTCACTTTGATTGACAGTGTGGATGTAAGCGGAGGAAAAACAAAATTCTACAACCAAACGATGACAGATGATCATGTCATTGGGGATGGGTTTATTACCGTCAGAAAATCTTTTGAAATGTCGTCAAATGTCGGAATTTCAAAATTAATTAACGAGGCTTATAAAGCTAAACCTGAGGAATTCATACAATTCATTTATGATCTCCAACTGAATAAAAAATTAGGGATAGAGATCCAAGGAGAAGGAAACCCACTGATTAAACATCCCTACCAAATTGATGTATGGTATGGCACTAGTTTGCCATGGATGTCAATTGGTTATGAATTATTGATGACCCCATTGCAAGTGCTTAGCATATATAATGCTGTTGCAAATGATGGACGAATGGTTAAACCGATGTTTGTCAAAGAGATCAGACAAGGAGGGCGGATATTGGAATCCTTTGAAACACATGTAATCAACAAATCTATATGCTCCCACAAAACAATAGACTCTTTAAAGTCACTACTCGAGGGTGTTGTACAAAGAGGAACGGCCAGTTTAACACTAAAAAAGACCGTTTATAAAATTGCCGGAAAAACGGGTACTGCTCAGATTGCTAAGGGAAATCAGGGATATAATAAGTCTGATTATAATGCCTCGTTTGTTGGTTATTTTCCTGCGGATGATCCAAAATATTCCTGTATAGTCGTTGTAAATAATCCAAGTAAGGGTCGTATTTACGGTAGCTCAGTAGCTGCCCCTGTATTCAAAGAAATTGCGGATAAAGTATATGCTACACAATTAGACATTCAGGCACGCGAGGATTATTGGGCGAGCGATCATAATCAAATTGTTGAGGGCAGAGGGAAAACTGATGATTTAAAAACCTTATACGAAAGTTTCAATTATCAAACAACTTTAGAAAAGTATTCCGATTGTGCAAGTTTCAAAGCTGATTCAACCATGGTCGATTTAGTCGCTCTTACTATGGATTATGAAAAGGTTCCTAATGTAAAAGGAATGGGTGCTCGAGATGCCATTTATCTTCTGGAAAAAGCACATTTAAAAGTGAATATTATCGGTCGTGGACTGGTTTCGAGCCAATCATTACGAGCTGGGACAAGTGTAGAAAAAGGAATGCAAATAACATTGAATTTATCAAACTAGAACATTGAAAAACATAAACGACATATTAGCAGCCATCGAAATTGTTGAATCCTTAGGTTCGACAAATCCAGTAATTAAAAACATTGTTTTTGATTCTCGATTAGTTGAGCAAGGTTCTTTGTTCGTTGCTGTGCTTGGTACTCATGTTGATGGGCATCGCTTTATTCAAAAAGCTATTGAATCGGGAGCAGTGGCCATTGTATGTGAAGAATATCCTGAAAATATTTCGCCTGAAATTAATTACATAAAAGTCAATAATTCTCAACGTGCGATGGGTCTTTTGGTAGCCGAATTTTTTGATCATCCATCAGAGAAATTGAAATTAGTTGGAGTTACTGGCACCAATGGCAAAACAACCATTGCCTCAATGCTATTTAAATTATTTGGCAATCTTGGTTATAAAGTGGGCTTATTATCGACCATTGAAAACCGCATTAATGATGAAATTATTAAGGCTACTCATACTACACCTGATGTTGTTCAAATCAATCAACTATTGACTAGAATGGCCACCGAAGGTGTTGATTATTGTTTTATGGAAGTAAGTTCTCATGCGATTGATCAAGATCGTGTTTCGGGTTTGCATTTTGTTGGAGGTATTTTTAGCAATCTTACCCACGATCATTTAGATTATCATAAGGATTTCAAATCATATTTAACAGCTAAGAAAAAATTCTTTGATGACTTACCAAGCGATGCATTTGCATTGACAAATACGGATGATAAGAATGGCTTGGTTATGCAACAAAATACGAAAGCCGAAAAGTATTCCTATGGCCTACGAGGACTCGCTGATTTCAATGGGAAAATAATCGAAAATCAATTTGACGGATTGCAATTGGAAATCGAAAATCAAGCTGTTTGGTTCCGTTTAATTGGGAAGTTCAATGCTTATAATTTGATGGCCGTATATGCTGCAGCTGTTTTATTGGGAGAAGAAAAATTAGAGGTTTTAACATATTTAAGTTCAGTTGAAGCTGCTGAAGGGCGTTTTGAACAGCTTCGTTCAGAAGAAGAAATTTCAGTCATTATTGATTATGCCCATACGCCCGATGCATTGAAAAATGTACTCGAAACCATTGCAAGTATTCGTAGTGGAAACGAGCAATTGATCACAGTAGTTGGTGCTGGTGGTAATCGTGATAAAACAAAACGTCCATTGATGGCAAAAATTTCCTGCCAGAAAAGTGATAAGGTCATATTGACGTCTGATAACCCTCGTGATGAAGATCCAAATGCCATTATTGAAGATATGAAAGCGGGATTAGATCCTACAGAAAAACGTAAAGTGCTTTCAATAACAAATAGAATTGAGGCGATTCGGACAGCCGTTGCATTAGCGCAAAAAGGGGATCTCATTTTATTAGCTGGTAAGGGTCATGAAAAATATCAAGTCATTGCTGGTGGAGTTATAATCCCGATGGATGAAAAAGAAATTATTAAAGAGGTATTAACTATAATTTAAAATAATAGACATGTTTTACTATTTTTTCAATTATTTGGATCAAGCGTTTGATTTTCCCGGAGCTGGTGTATTTCAATACATTTCTTTTCGTGCAGCAATGGCTATTATCAGTTCATTGATTATATCTCTTTTATTTGGGAAAAGTTTGATAAACCTCTTAGTAAAACGACAAATTGGGGAATCTATTCGGGATCTTGGTTTGGAAGGACAAGCGGATAAAAAAGGAACTCCAACCATGGGAGGTTTAATTATCATAGGAGCAGTACTCATTCCAACGATCTTATTTGCAAAACTCGATAATGTATATGTCTTACTCATGATATTCGCTACTGTATGGCTTGGTGCCATTGGTTTTCTTGATGATTACATTAAAGTTTTCAAAAAGGATAAAAATGGATTGAGAGGAAAATTTAAATTATTGGGTCAAATTGTTTTGGGATTAGTTGTGGGTGCTGTCATGTATTTTAATGATGAGGTTGTCATTCGTGAGAAATTAGATACTCAGCAAATTATTGAATTGGGACTTGATCGCAGTGACGCTTCTTCCAATTTCAACCCAGAGGCCACTAAATCGACTAAAACAACCATCCCTTTTGTAAAAAATAATGAATTTAATTATTCAGTTTTAATCTCGTGGATTGGTAAAGATGTTGAGAAATATGCTTGGTTGATCTTTATTCCTTTGGTTGTTCTTATCATTATGGGGGTTTCAAATGGGGCTAATCTGACGGACGGTGTTGACGGTTTAGCAACGGGTACTTCGGCCATCATTGGGGCAACTTTGGGTTTGCTGGCCTGGGTTTCGGGTAACATCATTTTCGCGAATTATTTGAACATTATGTATATCCCCAATACAGGGGAGTTGACCATATTTATGAGTGCTTTTGTTGGAGCTTGTATCGGATTTCTGTGGTATAACTCTTATCCAGCTCAGGTATTTATGGGCGATACAGGTAGTTTGGCTATTGGTGGAATCATCGCCGTGTTTGCCATCATCATCCGTAAAGAATTATTGATTCCTATCCTTTGTGGGATATTTCTTGTGGAAACTCTTTCAGTGATTATTCAGGTCAGCTATTTCAAACATACTAAGAGAGTAGCAGGTGTGGGGAAACGCATTTTTAAAATGTCGCCTTTACATCATCATTATCAGGTATTGGGTTATTCTGAGCCAAAAATCGTCATGCGTTTTTTAATTGTAGGAATCATGTTAGCAGTAATAACAATACTAACACTGAAGTTGAGGTAAAATGAAAAAAACAAAGATCATCATCCTTGGAGCTGGCGAAAGCGGAGTAGGCTCAGCCATTTTAGCGACAAAAAAAGGATTTGATGTTTTTGTTTCGGATAAAGGAAAAATTAGTGAAAAATATAAGACCGTTCTTTCACAGTATGACATTGAATTTGAAGAAGGAAAACATGATGTTGATCGGATTTTAACTGCCGACGAGATCATTAAGAGCCCTGGTATTCCTGATCATATTGATTTGATTAAACAGATCAATGAAAAAGGAATCTCTATCATCTCTGAGATCGAATTTGCAGGCAGATATACCAATGCTTTTAAAATTTGCGTAAGCGGAAGTAATGGTAAAACAACTACAACCCTTTGGATTTACCATATCATGAAAACAGCTGGATTGAAGGTTGGTTTGGCAGGGAATATCGGACAAAGTTTTGCCTGGCAAGTGGCCGAAAATGATTTTGATTTCTATGTGTTGGAGATCAGTAGTTTTCAGTTGGATGGGATGTTCGATTTTAAAGCAGATATCGCTGTTTTAATGAATATCACTCCCGATCATTTAGATCGCTATGATAATGATTTTAACAAATATGTAGACTCAAAATTTAGAATACTTCAAAATCAAACGGAAAAGGATGCTTTTGTTTTTTGTTTTGATGATGCGGTTTTAAAAGAGGAAGTAGCTAAACGAGAAATTAAAGCAAAAAAATACCC
>JBFFMB010000111.1:0-5889 GCA_041554455.1 Bacteroidales bacterium | reverse complement strand
TTATCCTTTTCATTTACGAGAATATATGTTTACTCTTTCGTATCTTCTTCTTCAGCTTTAGGTTCTTCTGGAGCTTCTTCTTTTGTTTCAGCAACAGCTTCTTCAGCTTTTACTTCTTCAACAACTTCTGCTTCAACTTCGGTTACTTCCTCAGCAACTACTTCTTCAGCAGTTTCTTCAACAGCAACTTCAGCAACAACTTCAGTAGTCTCATCCGTTTTCTTACCACCTCTTCTACGACGTGTAGATTTAGCTTTAGTATCTGTATCTTTCAACAGATTTTCGTTATAATCAACCAATTCGATGATACACATTTCAGCATTGTCACCTAAACGATTTCCTGTTTTAAGGATACGAGTATAACCACCTGGGCGAGTTGCTACTTTTTGTGAGATTTCTCTGAACAATTCAGTAACCGCTTCTTTACTCTGTAAATAACTAAATACAACTCTACGTGAATGTGTTGAATCGTCTTTTGATTTTGTGATCAAAGGCTCAACATATACTCTAAGAGCTTTTGCTTTAGCAAGAGTCGTTTTGATTCTTTTGTGTATGATTAAAGAAGTCGCCATGTTAGCCAACATTGCTTTTCTGTGAGCACTCTTTCTGCTTAAGTGATTGAATTTCTTACCGTGTCTCATTTCGCTTATTCCTTATCTAATTTATACTTAGCTGTATTCATTCCAAACTCAAGGTTTTTATTCTTAACCAATTCTTCAAGTTCAGTTAATGATTTTTTACCGAAGTTTCTGAATTTCAACAGATCGTTTTTGTTGAAGGCAACTAAATCGCCTAAAGTGTCAACATCAGCTGCTTTCAAACAATTCAATGCACGAACAGAAAGATCCATATCAACCAATTTGGTTTTCAATAGTTGTCTGATGTGTAGTGAATTTTCATCAAATTCCTCAGTCACTGCTTTTTCTTCAGAATCCAATGTGATTTTCTCATCTGAGAATAACATAAAATGATGGATTAAAATTTTTGCAGCTTCTTTCAATGATTCTTTTGGATGAATTGATCCATCAGTTGCAATTTCTAGGACGAGCTTTTCGTAATCTGTTTTTTGCTCAACTCTATAATTTTCAACTGCAAATTTTACATTGATAATAGGTGTGTGGATTGAATCCAAAGCAATGGTATCAATCGGTGCATTCACCTTTTTATTTTCTTCAGCAGGAACATATCCGCGACCTTTTTCGATAGTTAGAGTCAATGAGAGTTTAACTGAAGGATCCATATTACAGATCAATTGATCTGGGTTTAATACTTGAAATACCGATAAGAATTTATTGATATCTCCAGCTTTAAATTCGTCTTGATCACCAATAACAACGTGTACCTCTTCACTGTTTTCGGTTTCAATCTGACGTTTAAAACGAATTTTCTTGAAGTTCAATATCATTTCTGATACATCTTGAACGACACCTTTAATGGTTGAAAATTCCTGCACAACGCCCTCAATTTTTATTGAGGTGATTGCATAACCCTCAAGTGAAGAAAGTAAAATTCTTCTTAAGGCATTACCAATGGTGATTCCGAAGCCAGGTTCAAGAGGACGGAATTCAAAGATACCTTTGAATTCATCAGCTTCAATCATGATAACCTTGTCAGGTTTTTGAAATGCTAATATTGCCATGTAGCTATTGTTTGTTGTAAATAAATTTATTCAAAGACTATTATTTAGAGTATAACTCTACGATTAGTTGTTCCTTGATATTCTCAGGAATATCTTCTCTTGCAGGATAATTTAAAAATTTCCCAACTAACTTCTCTTCGTCCCATTCCAACCAAGGGTATTGGTTTGTTCTGGAAGCCAAAGAATCTGTAATAGCTTCCATTGATTTTGATTTTTCACGTACACCAATCAAATCACCTTCTTTAACTTGATAAGAAGGAATGTTTAGGATTTCACCATTCACAGTGATGTGACGGTGGCCAACAAATTGGCGAGCAGCAGAACGTGTTGGAGCAATCCCCAAACGATACACTACATTATCTAAACGTGCTTCGATTAATTGTAAAAGAATTTCACCAGTAATCCCTTTCTTACGGGTTGCTGATTTAAAGACATTACGGAATTGTTTTTCCATAATACCATAAGTGTATTTTGCTTTTTGCTTTTCTTGAAGCTGAACACCATATTCAGATTGCTTTCTTCTGCGTTTTGAATTACCGTGTTGTCCCGGAGGATAATTTTTCTTTTCAAAAGCTTTATCCGGACCAAAAATAGGATCTTTAAATTTTCTAGCTATTTTTGATTTTGGGCCTGTATATCTTGCCATAATTTTACAAATTTTCTATAAAATATAATAATTTTACTCCTTATCTAATTAGACTCTTCTTCTTTTAGGAGGTCTACATCCGTTATGAGGTAATGGAGTTACATCTTGAATCTCAGTAACTTCAATTCCTGAAGAATGAAGGGTACGCATTGCGGATTCACGACCTGCACCAGGACCTTTAACGTATACTTTTACTTTTCTTAACCCAAGATCGTAAGCAACCTTAGCACAATCTTCAGCTGCCATTTGAGCTGCATAAGGAGTATTTTTCTTAGAACCTCTAAAACCCATCTTTCCGGATGATGCCCAAGAGATTACCTGACCAGCATTATTGGTCAAAGAAATAATGATGTTATTAAAAGATGCTTGTATAAAAGCTTTCCCAATAGGTTCTACTTTTACAATTCTCTTTTTAGTGTTTCTGCTAGTTTTTTTAGCCATATCTAATAAATATTACTATAATTCAAACTTAACGTTAAAAATTAACGATTAACCTTTAATTGCTTTTTTCTTGTTAGCAACAGTTTTCTTTCTTCCTTTACGCGTACGTGCATTGTTTTTGGTACACTGTCCACGAAGTGGAAGACCAATACGATGACGGATACCACGATAAGATCCAATATCACGTAAACGTTTAATGTTCATTTGGATCATTGAACGTAAACCACCTTCGACTTTATACTTTTCAGAGATGATATTACGGATTTTTCCTTGTTCTTCATCAGTCCAATCCTGTACTTTTTTACTCCAGTCGATACCAGCTTCTGTTAGTATTTGCTGTGAAAGGTTTCTTCCAATGCCAAATATGTATGTTAGCCCGATTTCGCCTCTTTTATTTTTAGGTAAATCAATACCCGCAATTCTAGCCATATATCTAAATATTGTTATTGTTTACAAAAATTATACTTTATCCTTGACGTTGTTTGTACTTTGGATTTTTTTTATTGATAACATACAATCTTCCTTTTCTTCGAACAATCTTGCACTCAGAAGACCTTTTCTTAACGGATGCTCTAACTTTCATGTTTTCTTAATTAAAATAATTTATAATCCAATATCTCTATTCGTCTGTTATTTATATCTAAATGTGATGCGGCCTTTTGATAAATCATAGGGCGACATTTCAAGTTTCACTTTATCACCGGGCAATATTTTAATGTAATGCATTCTCATTTTTCCTGAAATATGAGCTGTGATGACGTGCCCATTTTCCAATTCCACGCGGAACATAGCGTTTCCCAATGATTCAATTACAGTTCCATCCTGTTCTATAGATGTTTGTTTTGCCATGTATATTCATTATTTATTTAGTACTTCTTCAATATATTCAAATGTTGACAGTATTTCGGCTTTTCCTTTTCGTATGGCCACATCATGCTCAAAGTGTGCTGAGGGTTTGCGGTCAGCAGTACGAATCGTCCAGCCATCTTTTTCCTGTATTATATCTTTAGTTCCAAGGTTAATCATAGGCTCAATCGCCAAAACCATTCCTTCTTTCAATTTTACACCTGTACCTCTTTTCCCATAATTGGGGACTTCCGGTTTTTCGTGTAAACTTTTACCCAGTCCGTGTCCTACAAGATCGCGAACCACTCCATATCCAAATTGTTCTGTATAGGCCTGGATTTCAAATCCAATATCACCAATTCGCTTTCCACTCACGGCCATTTCAATTCCTTTATAAAGGGATTCTTTTGTACGCTCTAATAACAATAAGATTTCATTCTCGACCTCTCCTACTGCAAATGTGTAGGCTGAATCACCATAAAATCCATTCATAATGGTTCCACAATCAATCGAAACAATATCGCCATCTTTCAACTCCCGCTTATTCGGTATTCCGTGTACAACTTGCTCATTTACCGAAACACATAATGTATTCGGGAAACCGCCATACCCTTTAAAACCAGGAACTGCACCATGATCGCGAATATATTCTTCGGCAATCTTGTCGAGCTCGATAGTTTTAACACCTGGTCGAATAAGTTTTGCAACCTCGGCTAAAGTTTTTCCAACAAGTAAAGAACTTTGTTTTATTAAACGAATCTCTTCGTCTGTTTTATACTGTATCATTCAATAGTATTTATCCCATAACACCTGCTGTACGTCCTTTAATTCGACCTGACTTAGTCAAACCATCATAATGACGCATTAACAAATGACTCTCAATTTGTTGTAGAGTATCGAGTACAACTCCAACCAAAATCAATAAAGAGGTTCCTCCATAAAAATTTGAGAAGGCTTGATTAACACCAACCATTCTAATAAAAGTAGGCATTAATGTAACCAATCCCAAAAAGATTGATCCTGGTAAAGTAATTCTTGACATCACATTGTCAATAAATTCTGCTGTTTTACGGCCTGGTTTAATACCAGGTATAAATCCACCATTTTTCTTCATATCATCCGCCATTTGGTTAGGATTGATCGTAATGGCTGTATAAAAATACGTAAATAAAATAATCATCATGAACTGGGTAAAGTTATACCAGAATCCATCGATGTTTGCAAAGGCAGATACAAAAGCTCCCATAGATTCCGAACTAGAGAATCCAGCCAATGTCATTGGTAAAAACATAATAGCCTGAGCAAAGATAATTGGCATTACTCCTGCTGAGTTCACCTTTAATGGAATATATTGACGCACACCTCCGTATTGTTTGTTTCCAACGATACGTTTTGCATATTGCACAGGTATTCGCCTTGTTCCTTGAACCAGTAATATTGTAAGCAATATCACAAAAACTAGTATGGCTATTTCCAATACAAAGAATACCAATCCTCCACCTTTTTCTTCCATACGTGAAATAAATTCACCAAAAAGTGCAAATGGTAAATTGGCAATAATACCGATCATAATAATCAATGAAATACCGTTACCAATTCCTTTATCCGTGATTTTTTCACCCAACCACATAACAAACATAGTACCTGAAATCAGGATAATAACCGACGACACCCAAAAGAATGTAGTAGGGCTTGTTATAGCAGGATCAAAAGGTGAGATCGCTTCAGCTGGCAAACGCGAAATAACATTAGCAATATAAGCTGGAGCTTGAAAACCTGTAATAAAAACAGTTAAATAACGAGTGATTTGACCAATCTTTCTACGACCACTTTCGCCTTCACGCTGCAATCGTTGGAAATATGGTATAGCCATACCCAGCAACTGAATAACAATAGAGGCTGAAATATAGGGCATAATCCCCAAGGCAAAAATGGATGCATTTGAAAATGCTCCACCTGAAAACATATTTAACAATCCTAAGATTCCACCTTCAGTTTGGCTTTGTAAATTGGCTAACATATGTGGATCTACACCTGGAATAACTACTTTAGAACCTAAACGGTAAATTAATAGTATGCCTAGTGTGTAAAGGATACGTTTCCTAAGATCATCGATCTTATTAATATTTCTAATTGTCTGGATTAATCGTCTCATTCAAAAATAAAATTAGATTTTTGTTGCAACACCACCTTGCGCTTCAATCGCTTTTACAGCTGATTCGGAGAACGCATGAGCTTTAACTTCAAGTTTTGCTTTTAATTCGCCACGACCTAAAATCTTGATCATGTCGTTTTTAGATGCTAAACCATTCTCAAT
>JBFFMB010000110.1:0-5920 GCA_041554455.1 Bacteroidales bacterium | reverse complement strand
TTTTTTTCCGTAAAAATGATCGGACTTTGAAGCATCATTCTGAAATCTTTATTTTGCTGGCAAACCGACACGACCAGTTCCATATCGTCTTTAACCTGATCGATAAGCTTTTCTTCAAGAGCCAGATCAAACAAAGCTTTAGCGTAGCGATTCGCAATTTTGGTTTCCTTCATCTACCTAATTAAATTTTACGTCATCAATTAACTTCTGAACGTATTCTTTTTGTTTTTTATCCTCTGAAAGCTCTTCTTTTAAGATTTTCTCTGCAATCTCGATAGATAAAGTTGCCAACTGATTTTTTAAGTCAGTCATCGCTGCCATCTTCTCATTTTGAATGCTTTCTTTTGCACTCTCAACAATACGATTGGCTTCTTCGTTTGCTTTGGCTTTTGAATCTTCAATGATGGATTCTTTTACTTTACGAGCGTCGCGAAGTATTCCATCACGCTCTTCTTTGGCTTCTTTTAGCAATTCTTCATTACTAAAATGTAATTGTTTCATTTCTTCACGAGCTTTATTGGCTTCATTCAGGGCCTCTTCAATGGTATCTTCACGTTCATGTAAAGATTTAAGAATAGGCTTCCAAGCAAATTTTGCAAGAATAAATAAAACAATGCCAAACGACAAAGTCATCCAAAATATCAATCCTATACCGGGACTTACTAATTCCATAACATTTCTTTTTTAATGATGATAAAATCCTTTGCATTTTAGCCAACCGCTAAAATGCAAAGGAAAAATTGTGGTCTATAAGAATACAATCAAAAGACACACAACGATAGCAAAGAATGCAACACCCTCGATAAGAGCAGCAGCAACAATCATGTTTGAACGAATGTCACCAACAGCCTCAGGTTGACGTGCAATAGACTCAACGGCACCGCGGCCAATTTGACCAATACCCATACCAGCACCAATGGCTGCTATACCTGCGCCAATACCAGCACCCATTTTTGCAATAGGAGCCAGGTCAGTTGCTACCTGTAATAAAATTGCTAATAAATCCATGTTTATTGTTTATTTAGTTATTAATTAGTAATTGTTTTAATTTTAATGATGTTCTTCGGTTGCCATACCAAAATACAAAGCCGAAAGTAATGTGAATACATAAGCTTGGATAAAAGCAACAAGTAATTCCAGTATTCCCATAAATACGGCAAAAGCTACCGACATGATAGAAACCCCGTATCCCATATAAACATTCATGTTTCCAAAAATAAATATCAAGCTAATAAATCCAAGAATGATAATATGACCTGCAGTGATGTTTGCGAACAAACGAACCATCAATACAAAAGGTTTTGTAAATACGCCTATTAATTCTACAACTGGCATTAATGGAATCGGGATTTTTAACCACCAAGGTACACCCGGTGCGTTTATGATATGACCCCAATAGGCTTTATTTCCATTGATTGTTGTAATGATAAACGTAAACAATGCCAATACCATTGTGATCGCAATGTTTCCAGTCACATTTGCTCCTCCCGGGAAAAATGGGATAATACCCATTAAATTATTAAGGAAGATGAAAAAGAAAATTGTGAGTAGGTAAGGCAAAAATTTCATGTATTTTTTTTCGCCAATAGCTGCTTTAGCAATATCGTCGCGAATAAAAATAATTAAAGGTTCCAACAAAGATTGTAATCCTTTTGGAGCCATTCCTTCACGTTTTTTATAAGATTTAGCTACGGATAGAAAAACCCATACTAAGATGATTAAGCTAATGAATAAAGCCAATACATTTTTGGTTATTGAAAAATCTAAAGGCGTTTGCTGTTCGGCATTATGATCGAGAGAAACCTTTACGATTTTACCTTTGTTAGGCCCATCGTGCGCAATTTCAAAGCCTTTATAAGCTTCGTGCCCATGATGGAATTTTGAAGACATAAAGACATGAAATTCTCCTTCATCAATCAAAATTACTGGAAGAGGAAGGGCTACAGCTGTTTCGCCCCAATCTAGTATATGCCAATAATACGAGTCGATAATATGCTCAATAATTGCTTCACCGGCATTATATCCTTTTTTCGCATGTTCTTGCGATACTTCTGTATGTTCAGAAGCTCTTAGACTTACCGTAAAAAACAAAAATATTGCGAGCAAAACTATCACTGCATTCGTCTTTTCCTTCGGCTTAAATATATTGATCATCTATAACTTAGTCTCATTAGTAAACAGTCTGCAATTTTACGAAAAATTAGTGAAATAGAGAAGTTTTTTGATGAAATTATTTAAAAACCTAGATATATAATAAAGAGTCATTCTTAAAATATATACTTGCTTGTTTCGTTTGATTTTGGAGGAAAATATATTATATTTATAAAAGCTGCATTATTCAATTAAAAAATGATCGTTATGAAAAAGAATTTATTTTTAATGATTGCCCTCGTTTTGCTTTTCTCTTCGTGTCGATATCAAGGAGAGAAAGTGATTGATATGAAGGCCGAAACAAACCAAGTGAAAGCTGTTCTTGACCAGTATGTTGTTGCCAACGAAGAACAAAACTTCAGTCTGATTGAAAGCATATGGGCTGCCAATGAAAGCATCGTCTTGATTGGAACAAATTCAGATGAAAAATTAGTTGGGTGGACAAAAATTAATGAAGCCATAAAGCATCAGTTCGAAGCTTTTACCGACACCTACATTGTTGTTAGTGAGCAAAACATTCGTTTAAATGAATCCGCAACTACAGCTTGGTTTAATGAAGTGATGAACTACAACTTTATCTTCAATGAAGAAGCTAAAAGTTTTAGTGGCGTACGTTTTACTGGAGTTCTTGAAAAAATTAATGGGAAATGGCTTTTTGTTCAAGGACATCTGTCCATACCTGCTGAAGTACATTTCAAAAAAGTTTATTAAAATTTATTATTAATCTATTATTTATTTATTATGTCAGAAAAGCCTAAAAACGAGGATGTACAATCCAAGATGATGAGTATGGAAGCCGGCGAATATTACTGGTGTGCATGCGGAAATAGCTCTACACAACCATTTTGTGATGGTTCTCATAAAAGCAAAGGAGGAGGGAAGCCTTGTGCTGTAACTTTTGAAGATAAACAAGAAGTGATGTGGTGTATGTGTAAAAAAACGAAAACCCCACCAATCTGTGATAAGAGTTGTAAAGAATAAAAAAAAGGCCTTCTGAATTCAGAAGGCCTTTTTTTATTTATTCTGCAAGAATCAGAATTTTATTTTTTAATATTTCGATGACCCCTCCATTGACTTCAAAGAACTCTGTTTTTTTGTCTTCATTTTCAATCTTGATTTTTCCTTTTCCAAGAACAGAGATCAAAGGAGCGTGATTATTTAAAATCTCAAAAGAACCATCAATACCTGGTAATTGAACCAGAGTAGCAGTTCCTTCATAAAGTGTTTTATCGGGTGTTATAATTTCAATGTTCATACTTAGTTACTTTCAGCAAGTAATTTTTTACCTTTTTCAATCGCTTCTTCAATGGTTCCAACCATATTGAATGCAGCTTCAGGATATTCATCCACTTCGCCATCCATAATCATGTTGAAACCTTTAATGGTATCTTCCAAGCTAACAATAGTACCAGGAATTCCAGTAAATTGTTCAGCTACGTGGAATGGTTGCGATAAGAAACGTTGTACACGACGAGCACGGTGAACAACCATTTTATCTTCTTCCGAAAGTTCATCCATCCCTAAAATAGCGATGATATCCATCAATTCTTTATAGCGCTGAAGAATTTCTTTAACGCGTTGAGCCGTATTATAATGTTCTTCACCAACGATATCTGGAGTCAAAATACGAGAGGTTGAATCCAAAGGATCAACAGCCGGATAAATTCCTAATTCAGAAATTTTACGGCTTAATACTGTCGTGGCATCCAAGTGAGCAAAAGTTGTTGCTGGGGCTGGATCCGTTAAGTCATCTGCCGGTACATACACTGCCTGGACCGAAGTAATTGATCCGCGTTTGGTTGATGTAATACGTTCTTGCATGATACCCATCTCTGTTGCCAAGGTTGGTTGATAACCCACGGCAGAAGGCATACGTCCAAGTAGTGCTGAAACCTCAGAACCCGCTTGCGTAAAACGGAAAATATTATCGATAAAGAAAAGAATATCACGACCACCCGATTTTTCATCACCATCACGGAAGTATTCAGCAACAGTTAATCCTGAAAGAGCAACTCTAGCACGAGCCCCAGGAGGTTCGTTCATTTGACCGAAAACCATGGTTAACAACGATTTTTTCAATTCTTCTTTGTCAACTTTTGATAAATCCCAGCCGCCTTTTTCCATGCTTTCTTTGAATTCATCACCATATTTTACCAAACCGGCTTCAATCATCTCACGTAATAAATCATTTCCTTCACGTGTACGTTCACCTACTCCAGCAAATACAGAAAATCCTGAATACTGCTTTGCAATATTATTAATTAGCTCCTGGATAACAACTGTTTTACCAACACCTGCACCACCAAATAAACCAATTTTACCCCCTTTAGAATAAGGTTCAATTAAATCGATAACCTTAATACCAGTATATAAAACTTCGCTTTGTGTTGAAAGATTCTCAAATTTAGGAGGATCGCGGTGAATAGGATAGGCTGGTTCAGTTTCAACCTCACCTAAACCATCAATAGGTTTACCAATAACATTGAATAAACGACCATTGATTTGAATACCTGTTGGCATTGAAATTGGTCTACCCGTTGTTTTTACATCCATTCCTCGTCTTAATCCATCAGTCGAGTCCATCGCAATTGTACGGATGGTATTTTCTCCAATGTCTTGTTGGGCTTCTAAAACGATGGTGTTACCACCTTTCCCTACCACTTCAAGGGCATCGTATATATTGGGCAATTTTTCTTCCTGATCAAAAGTTACATCAATTACAGGACCAATAATTTGGGATATTTTACCTATACTATTTTTCTCCATTTTAGGTCTTTTAGAATATTTTGAGCAAAGATAAGAAAGTATCTTATTCTTTAAATATGTTTAAAGTCATTTTTTTCGTTGACGGCTTCAATTTCTTCTGGTTGTGAGTCTTGTACTGGAACAGCTTTTTTAAAAATTGTTTTTCGCTGCGAAATTATTAATGTACAAACACCTAATGTGATTGCTGAATCTGCAATGTTAAATACAGGTCTGAAAAAGATAAAATCTTGTCCACCAAAGAATGGTACCCATTCTGGATAGTATCCTTGAATGATTGGAAAATAAAACATATCCACAACTTTACCGTATAAAAATGGAGCATAGCCACCACCCTCAGGCATAAAATTAGCCACTTCATAATATGTGCTTGCTGAATAGATTAATCCATAGATTGCAGAATCAATCATATTTCCAATCGCTCCAGCAAAAATCATTGCAATACTAATGATGAAAAATTTATTTTCCTCTCGTTTTATTATTAAATATAAATAATATCCGATGGCCGCAATTGCAAATACTCTGAATATACTTAACGCAAGTTTGCCATAATCGCCTGCAAATTTAAACCCAAAAGCCATGCCTTCGTTTTCTGTAAAGTGGATGATGAACCAATTGCCAAGAACGTGAATTTCTTCGCCTAAGCTCATATTGGTTTTAATCCAAATTTTTAAAATCTGGTCGACAATTAAAATTGCAAATATTATAATGAGTGATCGTTTAAGCATGTTTTAAGTTTAAATGAAAAAGAAGTAATCGCAATGAATGATTACTTCTTTTTCTAAATCAGTTACTAAATGTTTTATTGTTTTAGTTTAGCTTCCATACTTAGAGTAGCATGTGGCACACTTCTTAGTCGTTCTTTTGAGATTAATTTACCAGTAACTCTACAAATACCATAGGTTTTGTTTTCGATGCGAATAAGTGCATTTTCAAGATTATTGATAAACTTCTGTTGTCTTGACGCTAATCTACTATTCTCTTCTTTTGATAATACATTATGACC
>JBFFMB010000109.1:0-5979 GCA_041554455.1 Bacteroidales bacterium | reverse complement strand
TCAAGGGTTTGTCCCTTCAAATAATCGCGATATTGAATAGTCATATCTTTTGTCACGCTATTGAGAATACATTTATCAAACGGACAAATAGGTTTGTCTAATGGACACTCATTCACTTCAATTTTGCCTTCAATAGATTCATAAATTTCAAGCAAACTAATATCTTTTGGTGCTTTCTTCATAGAAAACCCACCAGAAGGTCCACGGTGTGATTCAATAAAGTTATCCTTTACTAATCGCTGAAACACCTTTGCTACATGATGCTTTGAACTTCCAATCATGTCAGCAATTTTTACAACATTGATCATTTTATCGGATTTCGCCACTAAAATAATTCCGTGAAGAGCAATGGAGGCAGCTTCTGAAAGTGTTACAATTTTTGACATCTATATATATCTATAATAAAAGTATTTAATTACCCAAATGTAATTTCCATTTTCTGATTAAAAAAACTTTTTGATGATTTTTTAATAAAATTTGGCTTATTTTTACTTATTAAAAATAATTAATCCCCTTATGTTTATAGATATATTAAAGCACACCATCATGATTACAGCCTTTGTTCTGGTCATGATGCTTATTATTGAGTATGTAAATGTACAAAGTCGGGGAAAATGGATTAAACCATTAAAACAAAAAGGATGGCTTCAAATTATATTGGCAGCCGTTTTAGGAATCATTCCAGGATGCTTGGGAACCTATACAGCCATCTCGCTTTATTCACATAAAATATTTGGCTTTGCGGCCTTGGTTACAGCAATGATAGCCACATCGGGAGACGAAGCCTTCCTAATGCTTTCCGTCATGCCACAAAAAGCATTAATCCTATTTCTGGTTATTTTCATCATTGCCATCATCGCCGGGTTTATTATATACGCCTTCATGCGCAATAAAACCTTAATGAAGCTTCCTGAAAATCATTTAACTATCCATGAAGAATTTCCGGAATGCATTTGTTTCGAACCAAAAAACATTATAAAACAATTTAGGAATATTAGTTTCCAACGAGCGATTCTTGTCGTTGGGATACTGCTATTTTTATTTGGTTTGATAAGTGGAGAATTTGGTCATAGTCACGATATCATTCCCATTCATGGAAGTGAAATTGAGATGACTCACGATCATAGTGCAGAAATTATTCCAGGGCATGATGATCATGAATCGGAATGGAACTGGATTTCAACGAGTTTTTTGGTTGTTTCATTGATTGCTCTTTTTATTATATCCACTGTGAATGACCATTTTCTCGAAGAACATCTTTGGGGGCATATTATCAAAAAACATTTTCTTAAAATATTTTTGTGGACATTAGGGGCTTTACTCCTCATACATTTTCTCAGCAATTATCTCGACATAAACCATTGGATTGAACATAATATGGTTTCCATTTTGCTCATTGCTGTTTTGATAGGCATTATTCCACAATCGGGACCTCATTATATTTTTGTATTGCTCTTTTTACAAGGGGCCATTCCTTTCAGTATTTTATTAGCCAATTCAATTGTACAAGACGGTCATGGAGCCTTACCTTTATTAGCTGAGTCAAAAAGATCTTTTATATTGGCCAAATTGATAAATGTAATCATTGGTCTTATAGTTGGCTATTTAGGAATGCAAATCGGATTCTGAAATCCATTTTAATAAATGAAACTAAGCGTCATCATCGTTAATTTTAATGTTAAGCATTACCTTGAACAATGCTTGGTTTCGGTAATGAATGCCTTAAAAGGGATAGATTCGGAGATTATCGTTGTTGATAATAACTCAAGCGATGGATCACAACAAATGCTTGCAGAAAAATACCCTCGAATTACAAGTATTCTTAATAAAGAAAATCTGGGATTTTCAAAAGCTAATAATCAAGCCCTTGAAATTTCCAAAGGGGAATATGTCTTACTTCTCAATCCTGATACATTAGTTGAAGAAACTGCTTTTAGGAAGTCTATTCTTTTTATGGACTCCCATCCAGAAGCAGGAGGACTAGGTGTAAAAATGATCAATGGCAAGGGAGCATACCTTCCAGAATCAAAAAGGGGCTTTCCTACCCCTTCAACTGCATTTTTTAGATTTTCAGGATTAGCTCAGCTATTTTCTAGATCTAGTCTGTTTAATAAATATCACCTTGGAAACCTAGATCCAGATGAAACACATCAAATTGAAGTGCTAGCTGGAGCTTATATGTTTTTACGTAAAAAAGTTCTGGATACAATTGGGTTTCTGGATGAGAGTTTTTTCATGTATGGAGAGGACATAGACCTCTCTTACCGAATTACAAAAGCAGCTTATAAAAATTTTTATTATCCTGAGATCCGAATTATTCATTATAAAGGAGAAAGCACAAAAAAAAGCAGCATTAATTATGTACTGATCTTTTATAAGGCGATGCTAATTTTTGCAAAAAAACATTTCTCCAAAAAAAGTTATAAATCCCTCTTCTTTTTAATTAATACAGCCATTTATATTAAAGCATTTTTTGCATTGTTATTACCATTTACAAAAGTTATTTCATCACCTTTTTTTAGACGCATTTCACAAAAAAAACGTTTGGTTTTAGTCGGTTCAGAACAAGAATGTAATCGCGTTCAAACAGTCCTCGATGAATTAAAAATTAAAACTGATTTTGTTGGAAAGATTACTGCTGATAAAAGCATCAAAAGACATAAAGGTTTTATTGGAAGCTATAATCAATTAAAAGATATTCTAAGAATTTATAAAATTGATGAGATAATATTTTGTGCGAAAGACATCTCGCTGGAAGACATTCTAAATTCAATATCAGAACTAAAAACATATTCGATAGAATATAAATTCGCGCAAGAAAATAGCAATGCAATACTTGGCAGCAACACAATGTATAGTGCTTAAGGTTCTAAACTTTTAAGTCGTATATTTTTATTTAGACTTGTTCCAGATTATAATATTTTCATTATCTTTGCAGAAGTATAAGATCAAATCAACATTAAAGACACAAAAAAACCTAAATAATGGCCAATTTTGAAATCATAATGCCCAAACTGGGTGAAAGTATTATCGAGGCTACAATCACTAAGTGGTTGAAATCAGAAGGTGATCAAATTGAAGAAGATGATGCCATCGTTGAAATTGCTACAGACAAAGTTGACTCAGAAATTCCCTCTCCTGTCGAAGGAAAACTTATTAAACTTTTATTCCAAGAAGGTGATACCATCGAAGTTGGCAAAGTGATTGCAATTATCGAAACAGATGGAGAAGATGCTAATGAAACAAAAAGTACAGAAAGCATTCCTGCCATTGAAGTTCCTAAAACTGAAGAAAAAGTTGAGAAAAAAATAGAATCAGATAATACAGAAGCCAAAGTATCGAATTATACTTCGGAACGTTTTTACTCACCTTTAGTTAAGAATATTGCGAAAGAAGAAAATATTCCCTTGCAAGAACTTGATAGTATTCAAGGTAGTGGAAAAGACGGAAGAGTTACAAAAATTGATGTCATTAACTATTTAAAAAATCGCGGAAGTTCTAGTCCAAGTAAAACTGAAACATCTGTAAAAGTAATAGCGACACCTGCTGTCACAGCATCAAATGGAGATCAAATAGTAGAAATGGATCGTATGCGTAAGCTCATTGCCGATCATATGGTGATGTCAAAACAAGTTTCTCCTCACGTAACTTCATTTATCGATGCAGATGTTACAAATATTGTGATTTGGAGGAATAAAGTAAAAGATTCATTCTTAAAAAGAGAAGGTGAAAAAATTACTTTTACTCCCATTTTTATTGAAGCAGCTGCAAAAGCATTGAAAGATTTCCCAGGCATCAATGCATCCGTTGATGGAACAAAAATTATTTTACGAAAAAACATCAATATTGGCATGGCAGCTGCTCTGCCTAATGGCAATTTGATTGTTCCAGTTATTCGTAACGCAGACCAGAAAAACTTGATAGGCATTAGTAAAAATGTCAATGATCTGGCTAATATAGCTCGTTCTAACAAATTGCTTCCTGATGAAATTCAGGATGGTACGTTTACTATTACGAACTTTGGTAGTTTTGATAGTTTAACAGGAACTCCGATTATCAATCAACCCCAAGTTGCCATTTTAGGGATAGGTGCCATTCGAAAAAAACCGGTTGTTTTAGAAACCAAAGAAGGTGATGTGATTGCGATTAGGCATATCATGATCTTTTCACTCGCTTACGATCACCGTGTAGTGGATGGGGCCTTGGCAGGGATGTACCTGAAACGATTAAAAGAAATCCTTGAAAACTTTGATCCAAATCAAAGCATTTAATTTATTGAATTGAGCATGGTTTTTGTACTTTTGTATAAGAATCATCCTCAATTTAAATTTTCTATAATGGAGTTAAAGTTAAACCGTCCACTTGCTATTTTTGATTTAGAAACAACTGGATTAAGCATATCAGCCGACCGTATTGTTGAAATAAGTATTGTAAAAGCAATGCCTGATGGAAGTACCAAAATTCTTACAAAAAGAATCAATCCAGGCAGACCAATCCCACCTGAGGTTACAGCTATTCATGGCATCTCTGATGAAGATGTGAAAGATGAGCCAAGTTTCGCCCAATTAGGAAATGAACTTAATCAGTTTTTAGCTAATTGTGATCTTTCAGGTTATAATGCTATCAAGTTTGATATCCCTTTCTTGGTTGAAGAATTCTACCGAGCAGATATCAATTTTGAGTTAAAAGGTCGTCGTTTTGTGGATGTACAAAATATTTTTCACAAAATGGAACAACGTACACTAAGTGCCGCATACCAGTTCTATTGTAATAAGGAACTTCTAAATGCCCACTCTGCAGAAGCAGATACGATGGCTACTTACGAAATTCTTAAAGCACAACTTGATAGGTACGAAAATAAAGACTATAAAGATCGTTCAGGAAAGGTTTCAACACCCGTCATTAATGACATTCAAGCTTTACATGACTTTTCGCATCAAACAAAAAATGCAGATTTGGCCGGACATATTATCTATAACGAAAAGAACATTGAAGTTTTTAATTTTGGGAAACATAAAGGAAAATCGGTAGAAGACTTATTTAAAAAAGAGCCATCATACTACGATTGGATGATGAAAAGCGAATTTCCACTCAGTACAAAAAAGATTTTGACAGCTATTAAGTTACGTGGGTTTAATCAAGGACAAGGAAGCATCAATTTTAGTTAAATCACATTAAACAATATCTTATGAAAAATTTAGATTGGGCTAAAACGGTATTGATTTCAGTATCAATTATCCTCGCAGGATTTTTTATCGGAAATATGCATAAAACGGGGAAAGTTTACGATAGATTTGTTCAAGTAAAGGGCTTATCTGAAAAAGAAGTGATGGCTGATCTTGCAGTCTGGCCTATCAATATTATGCTTACTGGGAATGATCTAAAATCGCTTCAAAAAGAAATTGAGAAACAAACGGTTGAGGTATATAATTTTTTTATAAATCAAGGGTTTAGCATAGAAGAATTGACAAAAGGGCTAACAAATATTGAGGATGCTGAAGCCAATATTTATAATTCAAATCGAGACAGGAGTGAGTTTAGGTACCTTGCAAAATCTGAATTTACAGTACGAACAACAGATATCAACAAACTTAAACAAGCACTTGACGGATCGCTTAATTTGATGTCAAAAGGAATCCTTCTTTCATCAAAAAACAGCTGGAGACCGATTGAATACATATATACTAGACTTAATGATATAAAACCTTCAATGATTGAAGAAGCAACAAAAAATGCAAGAAAAGTTGCTGAAAAATTTGCACGTGATTCAGAATCGGAAGTAGGCAAAATAAAAATCGCACGACAAGGATTATTTTCGATCAACGACCGAGATGAAAACACTCCTGAAATAAAAATAGTACGTGTAGTATCTACTATCGATTTCCAATTAAAATAAATCCAATTAAACAACTTAGCATGAAAATAATTTGCATCGGAAGAAATTATGTTGAACATGCAAAGGAATTAAATAATCCTTTA